>JAGONS010000064.1 GCA_017992915.1 Bacteroidales bacterium
GGGATGCCCGATTTAACGGCATCCCCCTGATTCTTGAAACTCCCGAACCTGAAATCTGGAGTCAGGAAATTGCCTGGCTGCGCAGTTTTGACGGATCGACCGGAGAATAATCCTGCCGGCGAAGCCAAGGCTCAAATCCCGCTTCGCAGATGGCCTTTTGCATCTCTTCGGCCGTCATGGTATTGGATGTGCCCGCGGCAGAGACCACGTTTTCTTCAATCATTATCGAGCCCATATCGTCTGCTCCGTAATGGAGCGACTTTATGCCTGTTTCCATGCCTACGGTGAGCCAGGAGGCCTGGATGTGAGTGATATTGTGGAGAACGATTCTGGAAATTGCCATCGTGCGTAGAAACTCCTCTTCTTCGCTCCAACCAAACTCTACTCGGGGCAGTTGTAAGCCTTTTTTCTCCATCATTACGGCTAAACGAGTCCCTTTCAGTTGCATAGGCCAGCCGATAAAAGCACGAAATCCGGGAACACCTTCGGGCTTGCGACCCTGTAAGTCGCGGATAGTGAAGAGATGGGCTATCCTCTCCTCCATTGTCTCTATGTGACCATAAACCATTGTAGCGGTGGTTCCGATGCCCATTTTGTGAGCTATTTCCATCACGCTGCACCACTCTTTTGCAGTTGGCTTGCCCGGAGAAATGATCTTGCGTACTCTATCCGAGAGAATTTCAGCTCCGGCTCCCGGAAGGGTGTCGAGTCCTGCCTCATGAAGACGACTAAGCGTCTCTTCGCAACTGATCCCGCTGATGCGGGAAATGAAAGCAATCTCGGGAGGCCCCAGCGCATTGAGTTTAAGCGAAGGCTCCATTCTCTTGAGTTCGCAAAATAAATTCTCGTAATAAACTACATCCAATTCGGGGTGCAGACCACCCTGCAGCAAAAGTTGGTCACCTCCAAGGCGACGCATCTCAGCGATTTTGCTCTTATATTGCTCAAGGGTAGTGACAAATATTTTCTCTTTTTCAACAGGTTTACAATGAAAATTGCAAAAACGACATCCGCTGACACAAGCATTTGTGATATTGACATTGCGGTCAATTTGCCAGCTTACTCGTTTTTGCGGAATATGGCTGTACCTTGCGGTATCAGCCATACTGCGCAACTCTTCCAACGGTGCATCCAAATAGAGCGACAGCGCTTCGGAAAAAGAAATTATTTTCATTGCAAAGCAACCGGAATGCTATCGTATGGGATCGGCCGGAATGCCCGGTAGCGGTTTGAAAGTCTTGAGTTCCTCTTTGAGAACCTCAATTGCCTTGTCAAGCTGGGCGTCTTTGCCGAGATAATCCTCGAAAGGATTGATGTCTACAACTATATCGGGATCCACGCCATAACCCTCAATAATCCACTCTCCCGTTTCTGAGGAGTAGGAAGTGAAGAACGGCGTGCGCATATCCTGGCCATCTATAAATGGCTTGGAGCCGGAAACACCCACAATACCTCCCCAAGAGCGCATACCTATAACCTTGCCGAGACCGAGGGTTTTAAATCCGTACGGGAAAAGGTCTCCATCCGAAGAGGAATATTTGTCGATCAGACATACTTTCGGGCCATAATGCGCTTCATTGGGTATAGTATTGGGCTCTCCGCCATTGCGGGACATACTCATCCTGTAAACCACCCTCTGAAGACGTTCCAGAATCATGGGAGAGACATTTCCGCCTCCATTCATACGGTCATCTATTATAAGCGCCTTCTTATCAAGCTGGGTATAAAAGAGTTTGGTAAATACATCCAGACCTGCGGTGCTCATATCGGGGATATGGATATAGCCGATTTCTCCGTTGGAGGCCTTTTCTACTTTCTCAATGTTGGTCTGTACCCATTCGTAATAAGCCAACCTGCTTTCGTTGGAAACGGTCTTGACATAAATGATACGGGATTTAGTGCCTTTGGCATCAGGCGAAACCACAAGTGCTACCACTTTATCTGCCTTGCCCACCAATGCCTGATAGATATTATCCAATCCACTGCAGGGAATGCCATTTACCGATTGCACATATTCGCCCACTTTAGCATCACTCTCCGCAAGAGGACTGCGAAATGCCTCATCCCAATTGGTGCCTTTGAAAATTTTGGTGATTTTGAATGCACCGGATTTGTCCTTAACGAACTCTGCTCCGAGAAGGCCCATCTTGATACGTGGCACTTCAGGCTCATCTCCGGAATTGATATAGGCATGGCCGACATTGAGTTCTCCTATCATTTCGCCTATGATATAACTCAAATCATGACGGTGTTTTACATAGGGAAGCAGTTGAGCATACTTGCTGTGAATCTTCTGCCAGTCCACACCGTGCATATTTTCCACATAGAATCCATCTCTCATAATACGCCAACTTTCGTCAAATATCTGTTTCCACTCTGTCCGGCGATCGATCATAATCTCCATATCGGAGGTAGGAACCGGATCCCCGAGCTTGCCCGGACCGGTAGTATTGATGACATAGAGTTTGCCGGCATCCCTGACGAGCACTTTCTTCAGATCTGAAGTATAGCTGACAGGCATGCCCTGGAATGCGTCACTTGACTTCAAGGTCTTTAGATCGAGACTTTTCACTCCGGATGAACCGCCTCTTGCCATGGAACCTCCCATACCGCTGTAAGAAACATAATAAAGTTTTCCTCCGTCAGCAAAAAGAAGATTGTATCCGCCTGCGGGAAGCGGCAGTGCTGATATACGCTCATAGAGGCCATCCGTATCAATTTTTACCGTTGCAGGTGTCTTGCTCTCTTTTTTGTCGGAAGGCTTTTCAGCCGAAGCGGAGGCTCCGGTAGCGGTGTATTCATCAGACTTTACCGCAGCCGGATTGGGAGTCTCCTTTGCAAGAGGGAGCACAAATACGTAATCATTGACAGAATAGGTGGCATTCCACTCTACACGTGAGTAAGTGGAACGAAAATTTCTGGAAGAGGTGAAGAAGAGATATTTGCCATCCTTAGAGAATACGGGTGACGACGAATTATACCATCTATCCGTCACCTGGAATGATTTGCCGGTGGCAGTCTCGTAGAGGAATACCGCACTGACCTTGTTGGGGAGTGCAGTCACATAGGCCGCCCAGCTGCCATCATCAGTTAATGTAAATGAGCGGATGCCACTGTGTGTGCCGACAAGGATTCGCTTGAGTGCACCCGTGGACACATCCAACTCATATTTATCCATCTTATCCGAATTGAAGTAAAGTCTCTTGGAATCGGGAGACCACTGAAGTCCGGTAAGATAACCGGCGGTGAAAGAGGTCATCTTTCTTGCAGCAGTCATATCCGATGATGGGGCCGTATATACCTGATATTCGCCGTCCGCATCGGAGAGATATGCGATGGTACTGCCGTCAGGCGACCATGACACATTGCGCTCGTGAGAACCTGGAGAGCGGGTTATATTATAGGTGACGCCCTGCTTTGCAGGGAGTGAGAAGATGTCACCGCGTGCTGTAACCAGCACTCTTTCGCCATCCGGCGAGAGATCATAGGAACTCATCCTTTTCGATGCATCGCCAAGTTCTGTGCGAGCCCAGATGTTATCACCGGCGAGAGTAATGTTCACTTTGTTATAAGTACGATCCTTTACGGAAAATTTGTAGATATATCCTCCATTTTCAAATACAATATAATCAGAGGAAGCCGAAGGGAATTTGATATCATATTCGGTGAAATCGGTCACCTTTTCGGTCTTTTTTGTCTTGGTATTATAAACGAACATATTCATTGTCCTGTCCCGGTCGGAAAGATAGAATATTTCGTCACCGATCCACATGGGGAAGATGTCCTGATAGGGATTATCGGTGATTTTTTCCAAGGAGGTAGTACCTACCTTGTGAATCCAGATGTCATCCGCCTGACCGCCCTTGTAGTATTTCCAGGTGCGGAATTCCCGGAACATTCTGTTCATCGCCAGATATTTGCCGTCAGGCGAATAAGAACAGAATCCACCCTCTGTAGAGGGTAACTGCACCGGCATTCCTCCATCTTTGGAAACCTTGTAGAGACGCCCTCTCAGGCCGGAAAAGGTGTACCATCTGGTGCGGAAAATAATCTGGCTGCCATCCGGCGTCCAGTTCATCACGATATTGTTAGGGCCCATTCGGTCGCCCATATTGTCACGGTCAAGAGTGGGGGTCCAGGTAAGTCTCACCGGCTCTCCGCCCTCCAGAGGCATGGAATAGACCTCGGTATTGCCATCGTACTGGCCTGTAAACACAATAGTCTTGCCGTCGGGTGATATTTTTGGAAATACCTCATACCCGACATGTGAGGTGAGTCTGGTAGCAGCACCTCCATCAGCATCCACGCTGTAGAGGTCACCGGCATAACTGAATACGATTTTGCCGCCTCCTATTGTAGGGAAACGCAGCAGACGGGCCTGATTATCTGACGCGGATAATAGAATCGGAAGCGCCAGAATCAATAATGACAACAGTTGTTTTTTCATAAATATGATATTTAAAATAGTTTAAAGAATATTCAGCGACTGCTCTTTGATCTTTTCCAACTCATCTTTCATCATCACTACAATCCTTTGGATTCCGGCATGATTAGCCTTGGATCCGATGGTATTGATCTCACGTCCCATCTCCTGGGCGATGAATCCCAGCTTGCGCCCGGGATACTCCTCATGTTCGAGAGTTCCCCTGAAATGGTTGCAATGCTGGCTTAGGCGTACCTTCTCCTCGTTTATATCGAGTTTCTCCATATAAAAGATCAACTCCTGCTCGAGACGCTCCTGATCAGGCTGCAGCGATATTTCCTCAATACGACTGAGGAGACGCTGCCTTATCGTCTCTACCCTCTCCTGCTCAAATTGCCCTATCTCATCCAGACACTCTTCAATCCTGGAGACTTTCGAGAGTACATCCTCACGCAACACCGCTCCTTCTTTCAGGCGGAAAGCATCAAGAGCATCCGCAGCGCGACATATAGTCTTGAAAATCTCTTCCCATTCCTCTTCCGTGAGTTCCGGAGCTTTGGACTCTACCACATCCGGCATCTTGAGAAGTGCCGGCAACAGATCCTCTCTATCAAGGTCTGCCATGGGGCTGTCGTCAAGTATTGAACAGAGCTGGTTGTAATAACCCAGCAGCACTTGACCGTTTATAGAGCGCGCAGCATTCTCTCCGTTTTGTTCTACGCTGACATAGAGGTCTATGTTCCCGCGATTGAGACGCTGTATGAGATATTGGCGCACCGAAATTTCTTTTTCGCGGGGGATTATCTGAGTCTTAAGAGTGATGTCGGCATTCTTGCCGTTTAGAGAGCGGATTTCAATCAAATATTTATCTTCTGAGATCAGGCATTCCGCCTTGCCGTAACCTGTCATTGAACGTGTCATAC
>JAGONS010000065.1 GCA_017992915.1 Bacteroidales bacterium
AGTTACCACATACGATTCTGCCGGAAAAGGGCGAAATGCAGGTGTACGGGCCACCTTCCTTACGTCTGCGGAACTCCTCCTGCACCATCTCAAATTTCTCCGGCGGGATGATTGGCGGATGGTTTTGACTAACGTAGTAAAGGGGCAATTCACCCGTGTTTTTCTTGATTTTTTTAGTTAAAAAATCCTCCACAAAATATTGCTGTGCTGTGACCAAAGCATTAATACAATTTTATTTTTCATCGGTTAGGGTATTCAAATTTTAGGCGGGGGTATTCAAAATCATACAGGGGTATTCAAATCGCTGAAAGTGCCGTAGAATGGGCGTTTTCTGGCACTTACTTGTTTCACTCATCGACAGGATCACAAAGTGTTGATAAAAAAATCCGGGCGAACCATTTATACTGATTCGCCCGTAAATAGGAGCAGACCATCGCTCCGGCTGTGGAGTGTAACTATAAAATACGCCTCTTAAAATGGCGAAAAGTAGCTCCTATTTTGTTGCCAAGCCTGTGTGCGGGGGCGGATATAAAAGCCGAGTGTGACTATGAAAAACCTCCGCTACATTGCTGCAGCGAAGGTTATATTGACCGTAGACTATTTCACCCAAATGCTGTGACTATCGAAATCAGCTTTATTAGGCCACGAATTATAGAAAAGTTCAACTGCTTCACAAAGTCTCTCACACAAATAGTCTGCTCCAATATAGGTCACGGTTTTTGTTGATCCGTCTGGTTGCGTTTCTTCACTATAGGTATAGCCCTTGAAGTACTTTTTATCATCCGGTTTTGTGAGAACAAACTGATCAACGTTGATGGTCATCTGTGAATCCTTGATGTCAACATTTCCATTATGGAGGACCTTACACCTCAAGGCATAGCACATTTCTCCATCAAACTTCTGGCGCTCAAATCCCGATAACGGAAACGTAAAGTCCTCTTTATCCATATGATTATTTGCCCAAGTAATGTAATGGTTTCGATTGGAAGAAGAAATACCATTTTCTACTTGGCAACAGATATCAGGCATTGTGAGTGCAAGAGCCGTAGCGGCAATGTAGGCATCATTCCCCAGAGCAGTCTTTATGTCCTTTATGATATCCAGCATATGTTACGTTCCTTTCAACTGTTTCTACTCAGAAATATTACATGAGCAGTTCACGAATCTTCTTTGTTATAAGTTCCTTACGTTTCTCGTAAAAGTCACCGAAAGCATCAATCTCCAGAGACACACCCTCCGGGATTATTGCCTGCCTACGGAACTCTTCCTTTTGAGAATCAGTCTTCTCATTGTAATAATCAAGAAGCGGCATATCGCCTTTGGCACTATTTACCGAACCCTCTAAAAGCCAAATGTTAGGTAACCGATTACGGTTAGCATACCACTGGCGCCAGGTTGTCGTAGTAACAGATGCGGGATTGCCTCTGTTAAATCTCTCATATGGGTGTAAATGGTCTTGGGCATATTTCAACCTTGGGTTAATCCAATCCAAACTGAGAAAATACAGTGCGTCACCGGCAATGCGGCTGCCCTTTTCGGAATTGACGATGTCATCAATTTTACCTTCGGTAACTCGCAGCTCGTTCATCTGCTCCAACATGTCTATGGTAATCTCAAAATCATAGCTGTTGATGTTGCTCTTCATTTGCTGGAGTTTGCTGGTCGTACCGGATTGGAAATACGTGAACAGTATTGCTCTGTGCAAATAGGCCTTTATGCCATCGGCGCAGTTCATATACTCCTGATTGTAGTAAATAACATAGATAATAGGCAGAAGAACGTTCCAGCTCGATGAAAAGCGTCCAACATCTATTTTGAACTCTTTGAGCAGACTTTCAAGATCAACCAGCGTCTGCGAAAAAGCATCCCAGTTGTTGTGGAGGTCATCAGCAATCTTCTTACTGATATTGGATTTGACGACATCACCATAAAGCATGAGTGCAGTTCTGACGATAAAGTCTGTGCCGAACTCAGCGTATGATTCGGTAAGTAGAGATCCGAAAGAGGCCTTTGCATTCGGCCAGTATGCTTCCAAAATAGACATCGTAATCTCATGCTTTCGCAGAGGTCTTCCGCCGGCATTGAAACGTACGAACATCTCAAGGGCATCGTCTTGTTTCATATCGAAGATTTCCGTGTAGTTTATAAGTGCCTCGTCAAACACCTTTGCACAGAGCTTTTTTAGGGTGTCCCACGCATACTCCTTGCTATCCGGGGGAACTTTGGATATAGCCACCTCAATAGCATCATCACGAGTATCGGCGTTTCTGAATTTATCAGCAAGAATTTTTCTGACTTCAAACTGTGTGGGACTGAGCTGACCGATTTTTACAGAGAATCGGATATCATACTTCTTGCTGTTATACTCTTCCTCGTCAACCTCAAGCCGATTTTTATTTAGCTCGATGAGAAGCTGCGCAACCGTTCCCCCACGATATTTTGTGCGGGCATATTTCTGCCTGATATAGGAACCACCGTACAAGGAAAGATAAAGCGATGTAAGCCTTTGCTGACCGTCAAGAATTCCCGTATCAGTTATAGAAAGATTAATGCCGCTTGTCTCATAGTTTTTACTGTCAGACTGTTTTCTGCTGTCAAAGGTCACTTCATCAAGAAAGTTGCAGAAATATGTATCGGGAGTCACGTTATCTGCATCCACATGCCAAAACAGGAAGTTGGCAATGGGGTAATCTAACAGGATGGAGTCCCACAGTTTCTCTATCTGCTCCATGCTCCAAACAAACTGACGCTGAAATGCAGGCATAACATACTTTCCGCTTTTTATGTATTGCATTGCCTCATAAATGGTTGTCCCACCGGAATTCAATACACTCATCTTAACTCCTCCCGCTGATAAAAGTTCGACTTGTACTTCATCAACACTTCTTCAATCTCATGCCAAATCCACACATTTTCACCGTCATCCTCAAAAACCTTACCGTGACTCTTGGGACCGTCGATTTTCATTTGTGAATAGTTATTTCTGAAAGTCGGCACATAAAGGTCCGGGTGTTCCTTATCACTGCAAAGTCCCTCGAGGAGGGATAGGGTGACATTCTCGGCTATGTCCAGTGCTTGGAAATAAGCTCGGATGATTTTATGGTTATATTGGTTCGGCTTCATTGCCCATGTCGGTATTCGCAATGCCGCCTTACCGAAGTAGTCTTTTGGCTCACTTACTTTCCTTTTCGGATTATAATCATGTGAGGCTTGCTCAAACGTATTTGCAATGTACCAACGTAGGCAAGTCTCAGCGGCTTCGTCTTGAGTCTGTCCCGTTAGATTAAGAGCAAGACAGAATTTATCATAGACATCTGCATCTATGTTAAAGGTTACTCGTTCAGCCATTTTGATTCCTCCCGTTCTATAAGTCATTAAATACTATTATAATCACGATTAGTACATTGTCAATACTAATAGACTAATTTGTACAAATGACTAAAGGGCAAAATCTCTCGATTCCGCCCCGTCAGTATGCACTTTTGCGCTTTTATATTGTTACCCGTATCCCGGAAAGAAAAATCACGGTCAGTTTTCCCTCCAGCTGCAATTCCATGTGGTCGAGGACTTTCAGCGACAGCGAGTAATCGAAGTCGTTCAATTTACCTATCTCACCCATAAGCCGGAGCATTTCGGACGCATGGTAACGTGTCAGCAAGTTGCCGTCCTTATCTGCTATTTTCTTTAGTCTCGGCTCATATTGCTGCCATTTGCTGATGATGAGATTCCATGCCTGGACAAACATCTGTGCAGGTCTCTCCAAAGCGATACGGGAATCCTCATGTGGGATATCATCTGGTTTCGTCATCCGTGTTACCTTAGTTGAGCATCGCCACCATGTTTTGAATGAACCGCCGCTCCTGAATGCGCTGTGTACTACCGTCCTTCCACAAACACCGCAGAAAATTCTGCCCGTAAACGGCTGTTCTGGGGAAGGCTGTCCGTAGAACTGTTTTACTCTCCTCGCGTATTCAAGCTGTGTTATTTCCCACTGCTTTTTATCGATTATAGCAGGAATGGCATCCCGGACAAGGTACTGCGGAAGTTCTCCGCGATTCTGTTTGCAATGGCATAGTGCACCTGGGCTGAAGGTTTTCTGGAACAATACATCTCCACAATATTTTTCGTTTCGTAGGATATTGATTACGGTTTTGTTATGCCACTTCGCGCCTTTGCGGTGTGTGGGAACGCCGTCTTCATTCAGTCGATTGGATATTTGCTGAGTGTTGACACCCTTCATGAATTGATCATAAATTCTCCGTACTACGGCAGCCTCGTCCGGGCGGATGAATATTTCGCCTGTAACGGTGTCTCTGTCAAACCCATAAACATTATGCATTGGCAGACTGTCGGTGTTACCTTCAGCGTACCGTTTGCGAAATCCCCATGCGATGTTTTCTGACATGGTTTCAGCCTCTGATTCCGCGAATGCCGCCATGAGAGTAAGCATGAGCTCACCGTCCGCGCTGGTGGAATGAAGAGCCTCTTTCTCAAAGTAGACATCAATGCCGAGCAGTTTCAGTTCCCGGGTAAAAATAAGCGTGTCCACGGTATTTCTACCGAATCTGGACACACTCTTCGTTATAATGGAATCAATTTTACCGGCACGGCAGTCCTCAATCATTGCCATAAAACGAGGTCGCTTATGAGCCGAGGTGCCGCTGATGCCCTCGTCAGCATACACACCGACAAGCTCACAAGATGCATCTGCCGTGAGCGTTTCCGTGTAGTATTTAACCTGGGCAACATAGCTGTGGAGCTGCTCCTCACTGGACGAGGATACACGGCAGTACGCAGCTACCCGCTTTTTCACGTTTTTTTGCTGTCTTGACGGAATTATTCTGATGTTGGACATGATTCCACCGCCTTTCTCTTCTTATAGGACTTGACGCCAGGGTCGATCACCCAGGGCAGCTCTGTGCCGTCTCTAAAGACGAAATTCACCGTGCAGTCCTCATTAATGACCATGTAGTGAACCGCCGCCTGCCATACGAGCGGGTCGAACTCCACCAAGGCTTTCTTCTGTTTCTTCAAAAGCTGAAGGAAACCGCGTACCTGCACTTTCTTCGCAGCACAGAGGGCAATCTTGGAGTTCAGTTCTTTATGTTCTTTCTGTAAAGCCTCGTACTCGACGGCTATTTCATCACGTTCCTTTTTAATCGGACTGTCCTCGCCGCAGTCATCCATCATTCGACTTTCCCTGGTAAGGTTGTCATGCATCCTTGTAGCAAGTCCCGCGCTGAGGTTTTCGACTTCGGCAAGTCTGGTCTTGTAGGCGCTGTCATCGGTTATGGCTGCAAGGCACTCCTCGTAGTTCCGGGCGATCTCATCCTTTCTCGCTA
>JAGONS010000066.1 GCA_017992915.1 Bacteroidales bacterium
GGGATAAATAGCAGCGTGCTCACTAAAAAGGTAAGCAACATGGGCGGCAGCATAATTGCCGTCACAGGTGATGAATTTTTTCTCTTTTGCCATTTGATTTTAATGTTTTTTATTGATTTGTCCCGTTATTGTTATTAATCTTAACTTTATAAGGACTGTACCTTGATTATACCTATTTTTATTAGTAACAAAACTCAAAAATATGGATTATTTTTGGGATAAGAAAATTTAATGTCTATTTTTACTTTTCAAACAAATTGATATATCAATTTTAAAGATTATGAAACGCATATTGATAATTATTCTTACCGCCTTTTTTGCGCTTAATACTCAGGCTCAGAATGTAATCCAACACAAAAAAGGTGAAGACATGAGCCAGTATATGCTTGACAGCGTCAAGTATGTCCTACCCGATTTCACTGCAGGAGTAGTTATATTCAAAGATGGACGTACCGCCAACGGCCCGCTCAATATCAGTACCATCTCACAGAAACTCCTCTTTATCTCCCCTGAAGGCGAGATACAGGAAGTTCTAAATCAGAACAGCATTGACCGTGTATCGGTTAAGGGACACTCGTTTGTGCAAAGCAAACAAGGATTCATAGAATTACTCGATATGGTAGACGATGTAATACTGGGAAGTGTAAAGAGAGTCAAATTCCTCGAATCCGAGAAAAAAGGTGCATTCGGTACCACCTCCGAGACCACATCCGTCACATCTATCAGCTCTATCTCCACCGAAGGACAAAGATATGAGCTTGCCCAGAATGTAAAAACTCCCTTTACTTACAGAGTAACGCCATATCTTGGGCGCAACGGCAAATTCAGCTATGCGACTAAGAAATACATGCTAAAGTGCTTCCCTTCAAAGAAGAATGAAATAGAAACCTATCTCAAAGAGAACAAAGTGGACTTTGAGAATTTGGAGGATGTGAGAGCCTTATTTGAATATCTAAAATAGCGGTTCGGCCGGCACAGGCAATCAGGTGATTGAAAACAGCTCCACTTCCGGGGCTGTTTTTTTTATGAGCCCTTGAAGCACATTACCGGGGCCGATTTCGGTGAAGTGAGTCGCACCATCCGCCACCATATTCAGCATTATATTTACCCATCTCACCGGAGAGGTGAGTTGCATAAGCAGATTGGATTTAATCCGGTCAGGATCTGTATTGGGCAGAGCATCCACATTCTGGTAAATCGGGCAGATAGGTGTAGAGAAAGGTGTCTTATCTATAGCTCCTGCCAACTCTACACGGGCAGGCTCCATAAGCGGAGAGTGGAATGCTCCACCCACCTGAAGCATCACACATTTGCGCACTCCGGCCTCCTTGAGAGCTGCAACAGCGCTCTCCACAGCGGAAGTCTCACCTGAAATCACCGTCTGTTGCTCACTGTTATAGTTGGCGGGAACCACTATGCCGGGGGTTTCACTGCAGATGCGGTCCAAAAGCTCCGGATCTGCAGCAATGATGGCAGCCATGGAACCCGGATTGAGGTCACATGCTTTTTGCATTGCCTGTGCCCTGAGAGAAACCAATCTCAAACCATCTTCAAAACTGAGGGCACCTGAGACCACAAGCGCTGAAAATTCACCCAGAGAGTGTCCTGCCACCATATCAGGAGCCGGCAGGTCGCTGCAAAGCGCTGCCACTACCGAATGTAGGAAAACGGCAGGTTGAGTCACTTTTGTAGCCCTTAGAGCCTCGGCATCACCCTCAAACATTATATCGGTAATTCTAAATCCCAGTATCTCATTTGCCTGCTCGAAAAGAGCTTTTGCCTTATCGGAACTGCCGTAGAGTTCCTTTCCCATTCCGGGATATTGTGCTCCCTGTCCGGGAAAAACATATGCTTTCATCTTAATAAAGTTTTAGTAACGGCGGCAAAGATAGAAAAAAGTAGAGAAATCAAGCTTTATAACCTGTTCCTCTCTCTTTCACCGGCACCCGTGCCTTTGTATTTGCTCTTTGCGCTATTGAAGTTGTAGCGAATGGTAATGACAAGCTCGTTGGAATCTAAACGCTTGCTTTCAAGTATCTGATACACTCCGCTGTAGAGATGGGTTTTTTCATGTCTGAGTGCAAAGATATCGAGACCCCTTAGTTCCACCGTAAGAGCATCATTGAAAAAAGATTTACTCAGAGAAATCTCAAGTTCGTGCAATGGTTCGACCATCTCATACGCTAAAATGTGCCCCTTCCCCTGTAAATTGTATTCCACATTGAGCATAAAACCTTTTGGGAAAGTAAAAGTACTACCCAGAGCGAAAAGTAAGACCGGTGTTGTCAGTTCAACATCTTCTCCCATATAGCGGAGGGTAAGCCACTGCTTATTAACGCCGAGAGAAATACGGGGCGTCCAAACGCCAATGGTTGGAGTGGCCGATACTCCGGCATTAATCATGGGAAAATTTTTACCGTAGTTAATAGGACGAAGCACAATGATATTAGGCAAATCCGGTTGAGCCGTAGCTGCATTTATAATGGCATCCTTGAAAACCTGGTAGTTGACGGATAACTGCATAAATTTCCAAACCGCAGATAAAGAAAGGTTTTGGCTTATTTGTGGTTTGAGTGTAGGATTTCCTCTGGAAATGCCGTACCTGCCTAAATAGGTGGATATACTGGTAAATTGGTGATAGAGGGGGCGACGGGCCTTAGAAGTGTAACTAAGCTGCATCCGAACAGGTCCTGCAACTGCACTCAGCGATGCATAGGGGAAGAAATGGTTGTACTTACGGCTCCTTTCTTCATCTTCCTTATCATTCTCAAAGAAACTGAAATCTACATGCTCATAGCGTATGCCTGCAGAAAAGGACCCAAAGGGAAACGAACGGCTGTACTGCGCAAAAGCAGCGGCATTGTGCTCACTTACTTTATTATCTACGTTGGGCACATAATTTTCAGGGTTGCGATAATCTTCCTCATATTCCGTCCAGGTATATTCACTTCCGGCAGAGAGATTTCCCCCGAGCAATGGATATGTGAAAACGAGTTTAGAGGCCATAAGACGGTTGGCAAAGCCGTTGATTGTATGTACTTCGCGGCTCTCCTTCATTTCACTCCGCTCCTTAAACACTATGCTATCAAGCGCGCCCCCACGCTGAATATCAGCATTAAAATCAATATTGAGTTTGCCAATGGTACCGTTGTAGTAAACGTTGGCGCGCTGGGTAACACCCGCGAAACTTTTTCCATCCGCAGGTATGTGAACATTGTCATCGAGAATCCCATCTAAGTAGGTTCTTATATGAAGATCCTGAGTCGAACTGCCCCCTAAAAACGCAAAGGGATAGTAGCGGAATCCTACGGAATGGTTAGGATTGAACTGATAGTTGAATCCCAAGATGGGAGTCATGTTTTTCACCTCGCTGGAATACTTCATATCCTTCTTCAATTCGAGCAATTGTTCTGATTGGAGACTTTGAGTTATATCGGAAATCTGGTCAAACCCTGTTTTACTATATCCCAGAGAGGCAAATAGGTCCAGTTTTTTGTATCTGTAATTAAGATTAATCTGCTCGACCAGATCTATACTGTGATGGATATAAGTACTTGAACGGAGGTCAAAGCTAAATCCTTCACCCTGTTTCTTTATGGTTTTATTCTGATTACCGATGTTGCATCATAACGGGCACCCGGATTGGTGATCACCTCCGCCTCGAGCATTTCTTCCGAGTTGAGATGTTCCAGTTCGGTATTATCGCGCACCATACGTCCGTTAATGTAGATTAACGGAGTACCTTTTCCAAAGACCTCGAAATCACCGTTTTTGCGGATTACTCCAGGGAGTCTCCGGAGTACATCGTTTGCCGAACCGGCCTTTGAAAGTACACAGCCCTGTATAGGAGTAACAAAAGCATCATCGCGAAGCACTGTTTTGGGGAGTTCACTCTTGGCTAAAGCCCCGCACAATATCTGAGAACCCGGCTGTAACTGTATGGTGCCGGCATCGACGTCCTCTATCTTTCCGCATTGCGTGTCGTATCCGACAAATGATATCTGGAGAAGAGCTGATTCCTTTGTAAGGTCGAGAGAGAAAAGACCGGAGGTGTCGGTTACCGTCCCATTGACATAAGTGTAATCCGCTTTCAGGAGTACAACATTGGCGTAAGCCAGAGGGAGGTTGTTTTCGTCAATCACCCTGCCTTTAATGGTTTGTGAATTATGAGTCTGTGCCTGGGTTACAAAGTCGGCAAAAAAGAGCAACAGCATTGCCGTTGCAAAGAGTGTCTTTTGGAATAAGTGGTTCATAGATCAAAAAACAGTTGCTACTACTAAATAAGACGCACGTCCGGAAAAAATGTTGCAAACTATTATATATATAATTGCTTGCCGAAATCTGCAATTTAACTTTAACTACTCTACCTCTCTTTGACGAGACCATTACGATAGGCCTCGACCAAACGGAGCAGAGCGGCAATTTGACCACGAATCTCTTCTCCATTGTCAGTATCATTGACAAGCATTCTCTCTTTGTTGAAATCCACAAAAAGGCGTGTCCCCTTGATTTCTACACCATGTTCAATGGCCTGGCGAGTTGACGTGAAAGGCTCATGCTGCACCAGCTGCATTCCACGTGAATTGAATATGAGCGTATAACCCGCAATACCTGTCTCACCCTGATATGCACGCGAAAAACCGCCATCAATAATCAACATCTTGCCACCCGCACGGATTGGAGACTCACCCTTAATGGTCTTGACCGGCACATGACCGTTAATGATATGACGATTGACGCCCTTGACACCAAATTCATCCAAAATCATGTCGCAGACCGATTCTTGCTCGCGAAGGATATAATAATGGCCTTTGGGCTCTTTGTGAGGCTCTTTGTCTGCAATGAAACAACGTTCGAATGTAGTCATCTTTCCTTTGTCGAATGCTACCGAATCGGGACCGCACCAGATATACCACATATAATCAACCGCAAAACTATGTTCCGGAGTACCCTGCTCTCCAAAATAAGCCTTCCTGATCAAACTGTCCACTTTATCCATCAAAGCTTTCCCTGCATAGGCTACTCCATCTATTATCACACTTTTGAAACTGCCGTCGGCATTGAGAGGCATAGAGGCATGGAACATTAAATTACCATTGCGAACCAGATATAGACTACCGTCACTTAACAGAAATTCAATATGTCTGCGGAGACGCTCACAATGGACAAATGAGCGGTGTAATTTGCCCACGAGTTCCTCTTCTTCGGGGGTAAGACGATAAGGATCAGCCGGGTCCA
>JAGONS010000012.1 GCA_017992915.1 Bacteroidales bacterium
CTTCGCGTGATAGTAGGTGGTCAAGATTGGCTATGCCATAAACAATAACGGCGGTGACTACCGAAGAGTGTTCCATGTAGTCGGGGAAAACTTTTTGATACATATCATTTTCAGTATGCCAGATTTCGCTGTAACTGAAGTTGTAGCCCTTGTGATCTGTTTCGCTGAGCGAGATTGTGGGCACTCCGTTCATGGCAAAATGGGCATGATCACTGCCTCCGGGAGTTGTCGGACGCCTTCGGGGCTCACCCTGGCGTTTGTTGACGGTAAAAGGAAATTCCTCCGAATAGCCTTCAAGCGGCGCCGCTGCCTTTACGAAGTCATCATACATCGCTTCCGGAACAGTAATTCCGGTTACACAGAGAGGGCCTCCGTCACGGTTGAAATAGTTGGAAATTTTCTCCAAATCTACGGTTTTGTTCTCAACAAAATATTTGGAACCCAACAATCCGAATTCTTCACCTGTCCAAAGGCAGAAAAGGATGGTTCTTTTGGGCTTTGCACCGCTCATTGCGAGGAGTCTGGCAGCCTCAAGAACTACTGCAGAACCATTGGCATCATCAACCGCACCGGTAGCGATATCGTATGCATCGATATGAGCACCCAGCATCACATATTCATCGGGATACTTGCTGCCCTTGATTACGCCAATTACGTTGCGGTATTTGATAGGGCCGATGCTGAAATGGTTGCGTATGTCAAATTCAAGGAAAAAAGTCTGGCGCTCTTTGACCTTCTGTTCAATGATTTTGTACTGGTGTTCGTCAAGTTTGATGTCGCAGACCGTAGGCAGGTTGTCGTAAGTTATGTCGTAAGCATTTTTCCTGTTGGAGAGAATCGTCATAGGCAGAGATGCAGATTGGATGAATCCGAGAACTCCGGCCTCTATCATCTCCTTGTAGAACATTGCGGGGCACTCTACATAGGGTATCATCTCCTTCGGATTATCCCTGTTGGCATAGTTGTAGGCCCTGATTTCACTATTTAAACGCGCGATTGAGTCATTATCTGCAATTGCTTTAACTCTAATGCTGTCGCCCTCAGCGGAATTGTCAATCGGGTTGCCGTTGGATTTGCCTGAAATAAGTACCCAGGCCCCTTTGAGCGCTCCTTTCATCCTCTCCAATTCTCCTCTGCTCTTGGGTTCAATCAATACGTGGCCTATCTGACGCCCTTTAGTGCCGGCGGTATAGGAGGGTGTCGCGAAATGGAGTTGCATGCCGTCTTCACTGAGCATGCGTCCGAACCAGGGGCCGCGGTTGAATCCTACGTTGATGGAGCCTACCTCCTGGGTGTAATACTCCATTCCCCACTCTTCAAATTTGCTGATTACCCAATTTTCGGCATCAGTGAGTGCGTGGGAACCGATAAGCCGGCCGCCGATGCGGTTGGCGAGGATGTCAATGTGGTTCATTGTGGTATTGTCACTCTTGCCGAGCTCGAATACCTTCTTTACCACTTTGTCCTGCGCGCTGATAGAAATTATGGTGCATATCAGAAGCACCGGGAAAAGGAAAAGTCGCTTCATTGTTGTGTTATATTTTGGAGTTGAATTATTGTTAAAAACTGCTTCCTCCGATAAAGCCACGCATAAGCGAGGTGGAGGGCACATCTTTGTCAGAAATCGGTGTGAAGTAACTGAGGAATTTGAGCAGGCGGTGGGCTTCGCTGTATTCTTTGCAATCCTTGGGTACGGTCCTCAGGATTCTCTCCGCATGTGAATGCAGTACTGCAAACTCGAGCAAATAGGAAGAGTTGAACATCGCATCCGCATCCTCCTGGAAGGGATATATCCATTTAACCTCTGCGCGGCGTACATTAGGCCAGTGAGAGATGGTCTCCCTTGCGGTAAATGAGCCCAGATTGTAGTCGCGTACGATCCTGCGCAGGAGACGGTTGTCGCTGGTGGGGATGCAGTTGTGATCGTCCAATGCGATACTGGTGATGGTATTGATGAATATTCTGTACTTGGTACTCTCGTCTACCCGGTCGGTAAGACGTGGATTGAGGGCATGAATACCCTCCACAATAAGGATGGAGCCCTCTTCCAAATGAAGCTTGCGCCCGTTAAATTCGCGCAGTCCGGTGACGAAATTGTACTCAGGCACCTCTACCGTTTCTCCATTTAAAAGTTTGAGCATATCGCTCTGGAGGTACCTATGGTCTACGGTTTCAAAATTGTCAAAGTCAAACGAGCCGTCGGGCAGAAGTGGGGTATCCAGACGATTGACGAAGTAGTCATCTGTGGAGAATGAAACAGGCTTGAGTCCACAAGCCATCAACTGTATGCTCAGACGTTTGCAGAAAGTGGACTTTCCACTGCTGCTGGGGCCTGTAATCAGTATAAGACGCGGTGGCTTGGCGGATTTCATCCTGTGGTCAATCTCCTCCGCTATCTGAACGATTTTCTTCTCCTGAAGAGCTTCAGCCACATAAATCAGGTCAGAGGTCTTTCCGCCTGCAATGGCGGCATTTAGGTCTCCTACTGTATTAAGTCCCATTATTTGATTCCAGCGGTTGGCCTCCGAGAATATCTCAAATGTTTTTGGCTGCTCAATTAAAGGAGTCAGTTGCTCCGGACGATGTCTGTCAGGTACTCTTAGCAGCAATCCGTTCTTGAAGGGAGTAAGACTCCATACCTTCAGATATCCTGTACCGGTGAGCAAGGCATCGTAATAGTAATCGGGAGTATCTAATAAGGTGTAATAGTTGACATAGACATCTCCCGTGGTTTCCAATAGCCGAACCTTGTCATCAGCACCAACTCTACGGAAGGTCTCGATTGCTTCCTCTTTCTGCACTTCATGCCGGCGGAAGGGGATATTCTGTTTCACCAGTTCCTCCATCCTTGCGCGAAGTTGCACCAATTCTTCTTTGGAAATAGTTAAAGAGCCATTTCCATCTTTATCAATATAGCAAAAGAAGCCCTTTGAAATAGGCCTGCGGATGACTACCCTGCAACCCGGGAAAATATCGTGCGCAGCTTTGTAGAGCAGAAAGCAGAGTGACCTGCGATAAACACCACGACCGGTATAGGATGTATAGTCCAGAAACTCCACGTTGCGGTTGTTGAAGGCGCGGTAGCGGAGTCCCTGACTCACATTGTTGACCTTTGCGGCTATTATAGGATGAGGCCTTTCGAAATCGAAGGCCTCAACCATATCTTGAAGGGTTGTACCCTCCGGAAATTTTTGCCTGGTCCTTGTGTTGACGCAGTAGATGGTGATCATTGCTTACGGTAAGGCAAGGAATGTAGCGGCAAATGTAAGAATAGCATAAAGCTCAGGGAATACGGCGAGAATCATTGTCCTGGAGAAAACATCGTGTCCGTTACCCATTTCATTGATACCGTTTGCACAAAGTTTGGCCTGCCAGATAGCTGAAAAATAAGCTGTTAAACCCAATGCAATAGCTGCTGATGCCATTGCGAGAGAAGGACCTAATGCGATTTCGAAATTGAGTCCCTTAAGGGCGTTGAGCATAAAGAAAAATCCTGCAAAGCCGTAGAGACCCTGGGTTGAGGGTAATGCACAAAGGATCATTGATTTACCGAACATGTCGGGATTTTTCTTAAGGGAACCGATGGTTGTGTTTCCAGCCATAGTTACACCGATCGCGCTGCCGATACAGGCAAATGCAAGCATAATGGCCATACTCGAATAAGCGATGATTAGGGGTACTGATAAAGTCATTTTATTAAGATTTTAAGTTTGTAATCGGGTTAATTGTTTTTATTTAGAGGACGGTAAGGTTTTCCGCCGCCCACAAAGTCAGCATTTTTATAAAATTCTACGAAAGTCAAACGCATCGGATGGACAAATGCACCGATAGATGAAAGCAACATCACGAAAAGGTGACCGAAGATCAGAAGTATGATGCAGAGAATCCAGCCTGCATAGGGGACACCCTTGAGGGCCATGGACATTGCGTTGATTACCATGCCGAGGCTACCTCCGGCTGCACCCAGTCCGAAGAGACGGATATAGGAGAGTACGTCTCCAAAGAATCCTGTTATGTCATAAAGAGCGGTAACTCCACCGAAAATGCGTTTGATAGGGTTACGTACAGGCTTGGAGAAAAGTACTACTAGTGCCAAACCTCCTGCTCCAAAGGTCCAACCCAACCAAGGGGGTGTAAGATTCTTGCCGATCTGCGAACCTGCATAGAGCAGGGCAACCCATATTAAGATCATACACCATCCTATGTTGGACATACCATGCTGCCACCCCACTCTGCGTATTTTGTAGATAGCTGAAATCAGTCTGGCTACAATAATTTGGAATAGACCAAAAATGATTGCAAACCAGAACATCTTGATATCGGTGAAGAAAAGTCCCTTGATACTGTCAGACATATTGAATATGTCATAGATCTTGGCACCGAAAAATGTACCGTTGAGCAGAGGCATTATAATCGTGCCCACACCCAGCCATATACCGAGTTTGGCATATTCTCGCAGAGAAGGAACCTTCCAGATGATAAACAACGACGCCAGCACTATTATCAGACCATATCCCATATCTCCCAGACAGAGTCCGAAGAAAAGCATATAGAAAGGTGCGAAATAGGGCGTCAGATCGAGCTCATCGTATGTCGGCAGCATATACATATTACCTATAAGCTCAAATAGTCTGGTGAAGCGGTTATTTTTGAGTTTGATAGGGGGATTGTCCTCAGCTTTGGCGGGTTCGGAGAGCCAAACAACCAGGTCACAGCCATTTAGAAACTCAGCAACTAATGCATCGTTCTCGACAGGGGCGAACCCCTCCATAACCGATAGCGAACCTTCCGCCTGACTCTCCGATGCAGCACTTGCAAAATATTTGTCAAGCTCTTGAGTGTCGAGCGCATATTTACGCTCCATCTCAGGAAGAGAGTCCTTGAGAGCTGCCAGAGTTGAATTGGTATCCATTATCTGCTGCTCCAAAGAGGCAATTCTGGCGTCAAGAGTTCTTGCGGATTGTTGCGGGAGTTGTGATTCGGGATGAGGGAATGTATAAGGTTCACCGATGGGTGAGAGCACCACAAAGCAGCTCTTGCCTCCATATGAGTTAAGCAGCTGTAGAGGATACTCCTTTTCCCAATCCGGATCAAACTTTTTGTCCGATATAATGTAGAAGTGGGGTGTAAATCCCGCTTTCTGCAGGCGGCCAATATCCGCCGGATCGAAGTCTCCCCATGGAAGAGCATCGTTCCGTTCACGTATTGCGGTGGTCAGCTCCTGCTTTAGGGAAACTGAAGAGTCAAGCAGTGTACCGATTCTGTCAAAAATGTCAGATTCTGCATTGGATGTGATAACTTCCTTTGCAGGGGTATCTTCGGGGAGGTTTTTGAGAAAGTTCTTATAGCGCCTTATCAGTTTCTTCTCTGAAGTTGTGATATCCAGTAGGCGGCCGGAAGTCTCGTCCGTAGCCTTAAAGGAGCGGGTAATATCCATAACTCCCAGCTCCTGGAGCCGGTCAAGGAAATCCATCAGTTCCGGTTGGAACGAGATGATGGAGTATCGTGTCATTTTGTTTACCATGATGCTTCCTCCTCTTCTTCAGCCTGATGGCGTGCTTTTACTATCTTCTGTGCAGCCTTGGAGAGGTTTTCCTCATCCTCAATGAATCGCTTGATTTTGAGTATTGCTTCTTCATAACCGGGAATTTGGACCTTTTCGTAGAGGTTAACTTTCTGGGTGGTTTTTTTCCTTTGATAATCCAGAATTCTACTTTTTTCTACATAGACTTCGGACTCAATGCCGAGCTGTGCAAGTCGCTTGAGAATCTCGACACCTTCTGAAAACCACATCGGACTCGTGTAGCGGTCAAATTCCGCCACATCGTAGCTGACGCTCTTCAATGCAGGTGTCTTGACTCCGGCAACCTTTACCGTCACCAGTTCGACATCTCTGACCTTGATCAAACCTGGTTCAAATTCGTGCCAAAGTGCAGCGAGATAGTCATATTGTTGTAGCGCTTTCTCCAACTCCTCCAATAGTTCCTCTGAACGCTTTTTGGCCTTCTTAACCTCCAAACGGAGGGCCGACTCCTTGTTCTGAAGGGTCGGTAGAGCCATTAAACGGATCTTCAACTGCTTGTTGATCTCGTTCAGGGATGTTTTATTGAATTGGAATTTGATAGCCATTTGGTATTATTCTTTGTCTTTCCAGTATTTTTCTACAAGGGCTTCCCTGATACCTGTCTCCGCTTTGGAGAAATATTTGCCGAAGAGCTCCCACGCAGTGTCGAGCATCTCGTCAATAGGGATGTTGACATCAATTGCGAGCAGTCTGGTGGAGTACTCTTTTGCATAGTCCAGGCAGCGCAGGTCGTAATCACTCAGATCAAAACCGTTCTCCAGCTTTGTCTTGGCGTTAGCTGCGTCGGCATAGAGACGTACTGCTGTATTCATCACCTGATTGTGGTCTTCACGTGTCTGCTTGCCTATCACGAGTTGTTTGAGTCGTGAGAGTGAGCGGAAAGGGTCGACAATTACCTTGCCGGTATCAGTGTCCATACGGAGGAAGAGCTGTCCTTCAGTAATGTATCCGGTGTTGTCAGGGATGGCGTGTGTAATGTCACCGTCATTTAGCGTTGTAACTGCAATGATGGTGATTGAGCCTCCGTCGGGTAACTGAACAGCCTTTTCATAGATCTTCGCCAGGTCCGAATATAGTGATCCCGGCATTGAATCCTTTGAAGGAATCTGGTCCATGCGGTTGGATACGATACAGAGTGCGTCGGCATAAAGTGTCATGTCTGTCAGAAGTACAAGCACTTTTTCATTTTTATCAACTGCAAAATACTCCGCAGCTGCGAGTGCCATATCCGGAATGAGCAGACGCTCCACAGGGGGCTGCTCGGTGGTATTTACAAAACTGATGATTTTGTTGAGGGCTCCGGCACCTTCAAATACCTGTCTGAAGTAAAGGTAGTCATCATTGGAGAGTCCCATTCCTCCGAGGATGATCTTGTCAACATCCGCACGGAGAGCTACCTGAGCCATAACCTGGTTATACGGCTGGTCAGGGTCGGCAAAGAAGGGGATTTTCTGTCCGGACACGAGAGTGTTGTTGAGGTCAATGCCGGCAATACCCGTAGGAATCAGCTGTGAGGGCTGTTTTCTTCTGAATGGGTTAACGGAGGGGCCTCCGATATATCGTCTTTCACCCTCAATTGGGGGACCATCGTCAATAGGTTGGCCGTAAGCGTTGAAAAACCTTCCGGCCAGATCATCGCTCACATTGAGAGCCGGTGGTTCGCCGAAAAAGAGGACTTCCGCATTAGTGGGTATGCCTTCGGTCCCCTCGAATATCTGAAGGGTGATAAGATCATTTTTGATTTTCACCACCTGTGCAAGACGGCCGTCTACAACCGCAAGTTCATCATTAGCTACACCGGCTGCCCTGAGCGAAACTGTAGCCTTGGTGATTGCTTCAAGCTGTGTGTATATTCTCTGGAACGCTTTTGTTGTCATTTTTTCAGTTTGTTGTTAAGTTGCTCAAGGTATCTGTTGAATTGCTCGCTCTTGAATTCGGAATAATTCATCTGGCGGAGGATGTTGATCAGCTCTTTGTAGAAGTTTCCGCACTCTTCGAAGTTTTCAAACTCCAAATGGGTGTCGCAGACATCCAATACGAGAGTTAGCATATATTCCTGTCTTTCCATAGAAGTCAGGGAATCAATGGGGTCGAATGCATCTTGCTGCAGGATTGCGAAATCTATCAGCTCGGATTTCCAGTAGAGTTCGTGATAACTCATTGGCACTCCGTCGTCTCCGAGAATATTAATTTGGTCAGCAACCTCCTTACCTCTACGGATGATGTTTTTGGCGCGATTGACCTTTTCTACCCAATTTTTATCTACACGTTTGGCCAGGAACTCTATCACCTCAGGATACTCCAGATACTTGGAGTAGGAGTCAATGGGATCGACTGCGGGGTACCTCTTCATATCAGCGCGAGCTTGAGAGAGTGCATAGAAGCAGCGTGCAGCTTTTTTTGTAGCCTCGGTCACGGGCTCCTTCAGGTTCCCTCCTGCAGGGGAAACAGTACCTATAAATGTCACAGAACCTGTCTCTCCGTTGCGCAGTTTTACGATGCCGGCCCTTGAGTAGAAATTGGAGATGATGGCGGTAAGGTCCACGGGGAAAGCATCTGCACCGGGGAGTTCCTCCATACGGTTGGACATTTCGCGAAGCGCCTGGGCCCATCTGGAGGTGGAGTCTGCCAGCAGAAGCACCTTCATACCCATAGCGCGGTAATACTCACAGATGGTCATGGCAGTATATACTGATGCTTCACGTGCTGCTACCGGCATATTGGATGTATTACAAACGATTGTAGTTCTCTCCATCAGCTTGCGGCCGGTGTGCGGGTCTATGAGCTTAGGAAAATCGGTGAAGATCTCCACCACCTCGTTGGCTCGCTCTCCGCAGGCAGCCATAACTATCACTTCTGCATCTCCCTGACGGGCGATTGCGTGCTGGAGTACTGTTTTTCCGCATCCGAAGGGGCCGGGGATAAAGCCGGTGCCTCCCTCCGCAATGGGGTTGAGGGTGTCCATACAGCGTACTCCGGTCTCCATCACGCGGTAGGGACGTGGCTTTTCGATATACCCGCCGATAGCAACTTTGACAGGCCACTTCTGGACCATTGTCACTTTGCGCTCTTCGCCTTCAGAGTCCGTGAGGACTGCTATGGTATCATCTATCTTGTAGTCCCCCTCCGGAGCAATGCTCTTAATGGTGAATTCTCCATCGAAGGAGAAGGGGACCATAATCTTGTGATGAAGCCAGCCCTCCATTACCTCTCCGAGCCAGTCAGCGGCAAATACTTTGTCACCCGGTTTAGCGGAAGGTGTAAAGTGCCATTGTCTTTCGTGATCCAGCGGTTTTGTGTATTCTCCTCTCTTGAGAAAAATATCCTCCATTGTTTCGAGGTTGTTCTGAAGTCCGTCAAAACTGCTGGAGAGAAGTCCGGGACCCAGGGTGGCTTCCAGCATATGGCCTGCAAACTCAACTTTGTCACCTTGTTTTAGACCACGTGTGCTCTCATATACTTGTACAAAGGCATTCTTTCCTGAGATTTTGATCACCTCGGCCATAAGTTTGGTGCCTCCGAGATCGATGTGGCAAATCTCATTCTGGGAGACGTGTCCGTTTACTTCGACCGTCACCAGGTTGGAAATGATGCCTGTTACAATACCTGTACTTTTCATGCTTGTTTGTATGTTTTACTTGTTTATGATTCGTAGTTGACTCCCTTGAAAGTGCCTCTGACCTCATTCACAAGGCGTGCAAAGAGTGCTCTGCCGCTTTCGGGATCGAGCTGTGCCCATCTTTCTACTACCCGTGATTTGGTTAAGAAACCGAGCAGGACATTGATGTTGAAAAGCTCCCCGGAGGTTATTTCATTGATCTTGTCCCACATAAAACGGTCAAGCTGACGCTCCCTTTCTATGAGGTTATCCATCGCAAAAATCTGTTTCAGACGTGGGTACTCCTCAAATTCGCCTTCATACGCCAAACCATCAAGCCAGCATAGGCGGGCATCCCTCACACATTTGTCAAAGGTAAAATATTCCCTGATGAAGAGGTTGGAATGGTGTTTAGCTGCACGGTAAAAATGGCGGGAGATTAATTCCTTGTTCAGACCGAAATCAAGCCAGTCTATTATCCTGCGATCCTCGTCAGAGAGCATTTCAGTAATGCTCTTTTGGAGTGAGGCGGCATCAAGTGCCTGGGGACCATAGTCAAGAAGAAGATCGGGCAGTCCGGCAATGATATAGTGATAATTGCCCATTATTCGCCGAATAAAATGCGTCTTGTTGCAGGTCTGAGGTATCTGCCAATCATGGCATTAAAATCGTCGTCGGTAAAGCTGATCATATAGCCTCCATCCTTCGGACCGATTTTGAATCCGCTGGAAAGGCCTTTTACATATTCTACTTCGAGCCCTTTACATAGCTTACCGTTGATTTCCTTTTTGAGAAAATCTTCAAGCTCCGACTTCATGCTCTGGGGAAGTATCATTTCGAGAGCGACCGAGTCGGGATTTGCAGCATTGAATGCGCCTGCAATGGTAGTAATAACGGACTTGATCAGTTTGGTGTCGGACATCGCTTCTTTGATAGCCGGAGTGACGGTGTTTGTGATAATCATCTTCTCAACCTGCTGTCTTAATGCGTTAATGGCCTGTGTAGAGGCCATTTTAACATCATTGTCCGCGCGGGTGATAATCTCAGCTGCCTCCCTTTCTGCTTTTGCTACAATGGCGGCGGCTTCATTTTTGGCCTTTGATACTATATTGTCCGCATCCTGAAGTGCCTTGGCCTTTAGTTCTTCGGCCTCCTGTTTTCCTTTGGACAGCCCTTCGTTGTAGAGCTTGTCTGTAAGTTCCTGCAACTTGTTTTGCATATTGTAATAATTATAAGTACTTAATGTTTCAAGCGACAAATATAAATAAATTGAAAAGTAATAGCAACAAAAAAGACGGTAAATTCTTTGTTTACCGTCTTTTTTTCTATGATTTTCTTGAAATTATGCCAAGAATCCCAGTAGAATACCTGCAGCTACTGCACTGCCGATAACTCCGGCTACATTGGGTCCCATAGCATGCATCAGCAGGTGATTGGTCCTGTCGTACTCCAGTCCTACAAGTTGGGAGACCCTGGCTGAATCAGGTACTGCCGAAACTCCGGCGTTGCCGATGAGAGGGTTGATCTTGTTACCTTCTTTGAGAAATATGTTGAAGATTTTTACGAAGAGCACACCTGCAAATGTTGCAATCATAAATGATAGGGCGCCAATAGCAAAAATCTTTACAGAGTCTGGTCTGAGGAAATGATCTGCCTGAGTGGAAGCTCCAACCGTAAGACCGATAAGGATGGTTACCACATCAACCATAGGTCCGCTTGCTGTGTTTGCGAGACGTTTGGTAACTCCGCTTTCCTTAATAAGGTTACCGAAGAAAAGCATACCGAGTAACGGAATACCTGAAGGTACTATGAATGCCGTTATCAAAAAGCCGATGATTGGAAAGAGTTTCTTCTCAGTAGGAGATACCGCTCTGGGGGGTTTCATACGGATCAGACGCTCCTTCTTTGTAGTGAGCACTTTCATTATAGGTGGCTGTATGACGGGAACCAGAGCCATATACGAATATGCCGAAACTGCAACTGCACCCAAAAGGTCAGGAGCAAGTCTCGATGTCAGGAAGATGGCTGTCGGACCGTCAGCACCACCGATGATACCGATGGCACCCGCTTGCATCGGGTCAAAACCGACAGCGAGAGAAATGGCATATGCTCCAAAGATACCAAACTGTGCGGCTGCACCGATAAGAAGCAGTTTTGGGTTTGATATCAATGCAGAGAAGTCGGTCATTGCCCCTATGCCCATGAAAATCAGAGGAGGATAGAAACCCCTCTGGACCCCCTGGTAGAGAATGTTCAATACGGATCCCTCTTCATAAACTCCGACACTCAAGCCGGCAAATAGGGGAATGTTACCGATGAGGATACCGAATCCGATAGGGACGAGCAGCATCGGTTCCCATTCTTTCTTTATGGCAAGATACATAAAGAAGCAGCCGATGATAATCATTATCAGGTGTCCCCACTGTAAATTGGCAAATCCGGTAAATTGCCAGAACGTTTTGAGGTTTAATAAGATATTTTCCATACTAGACTAGCCTATTACTACAAGTGTATCGCCTTCAAGTACCGAGTCGCCCTTGTTGACTTTTATGCTTTCAATTTTTCCGTTAGCAGTAGCTTCGATTACATTCTCCATCTTCATAGCCTCTAGAATGAGGAGTACGTCACCCTTTTTTACGGTGTTTCCAACAGCACATTTTACTTCAAGGATAACGCCCGGAAGAGGTGACTTAACAGGAGAACTACCTGTGGCAGGTGCCACGGGTTGAACAGGTTTTACTGAAGATACGGCTGCCGGAGTAGAAGTTCGGATAATTTTTATGGGAGCTGATGACTTTGCTACAGGCTTTTCGAACTCTACAGTATAGCTGGTGCCGTTGACCTCAACATTAGCGGAAGTCTCCTCCACATCATCAATGACAACAAAGTAGTTGTTACCGTTTATTTTAAGTTTGTATTCTTTCATTTCTATTAAAATTATGTATTATTTCCTTTTGAGTTGCGGAGTCTGGCGCAGGCCGTATATCTTGGAACTCCAGGGTGAGTATGATCTGTCAGTGTGCTGAAGGGTCATCACAAAACTTTCCTCGTCGTGTGCTTCACTCTCAACTATATAGAGATGGAGAGCTAAAGCAACGGCAGCATAGGTTTCTCCGGGCAGCTCGCCATATTGGACCTCGGATAGAGCTTTGCCTGATTTGGCTGCCACCCGCTTTTTACCCTGCCTAATGTTATATTTACCTATGTATTTGAAGATTAAGTAGAGGATGATTAGGGCAACGAATACTACCGTCATAGCTAATACGGCCATCATCCATCCATACGGGTCCATTTCTTTCATCCTATTGGATTTGAGAGTTTTGTCAATAGTGATGTTATTGGTGCTTGGGGTAGTTCTTTCCATTATCTGCCATCCTTCCCCATCTCCATTTATGGATCCTACACCGTCATCTTTACGACCATATGAGACATTTGGGGCGAGATCCTTGCGTACGGGAATTCTGTCAATAATAGATACTCCGTCACTTTTGACGAGGATAATTTCCTCAGCATTTATAAGATCAAATGATATATGGAATGTTCCTCGATAAGGCTGATTATCAGCCCAGAATAGTACATGCTGGCGTGGTTTGATGGCCGTTAAGACGTCACCACCGGGGATAGGGTACTTTTTAAGGTCGTTCGGATCATCTGTGAGGTAACAACCTCCGATATCCACAGTGCCGTAGGAAGAGTTGAATAACTCTATCCACGAGTTCTGCTGTCCGAAGTCATCCTGAAAGTCGTCGGTATTGATAACGAGATACTCGTTTATTCGCATTGACCCCTGGTTCTGGCCATTTGCGATCAGTGCGATACCCAATCCGGCAACTACAAGAAATATTTTGAATATTCGTTTCATTGGCATTATGCTGGATTAGAGTGGAAGGTTATCGTGTTTCTTTGCCGGGTTGAGTAGCTTCTTTGTAGAGAGCTGCTCCAGAGCGCGGATAATACGGAAACGGGTATTTCTGGGTTCGATAATATCGTCAATATAGCCATATTTGGCAGCATTGTAGGGGTTGCTGAAGAGGTCTTCGTATTCTTGCTTCTTTTCCTCTATGAATTCGGCGCGTTTTTCGGGGTTCTCCTCAGCCCTTATTTCTTTAGCATATAGCACCTCCACGGCACCGTCAGCACCCATTACGGCGATACTGGCTGTAGGCCAAGCGTAGTTGATGTCACCGCGGAGTTGCTTGCAGCTCATAACGATGTGCGCTCCACCGTAGGATTTTCTAAGGGTAATGGTCACTTTGGGAACGGTAGCCTCACCAAATGCGTAGAGAAGTTTTGCACCGTTGAGGATAATTCCACCATACTCTTGCTGTGTACCCGGTAGGAAGCCGGGAACATCCACGAGAGTTACGATAGGAATGTTGAATGCATCACAGAAACGTACGAAACGTGCAGCCTTTTTGGAAGCATTGATGTCGAGTACTCCGGCCAGATTTTTAGGCTGGTTGGCAACAATGCCCACAGAGGAGCCGCCGAATCGTGCAAAACCGACGATGATGTTCCTTGCGTAGTTCTTATGGATTTCAAGGAACTTATGGTCGTCAACTATGCCGCCGATAACCTGGTACATATCGTAAGGTGCGTTGGGGCTATCAGGAATAATGTCATTGAGAGCATCTTCGAGACGGTGGATAGGATCCTCAGTGTGAACATAGGGAGGTTCTTCCATATTGTTCTGTGGAATGTATCCAATCAGTTCGCGAATGGTTGAGATAGCCTCTTCTTCAGTGGGGAGGGCGAAGTGTGCCACTCCGCTCTTAGAAGCATGTACGCTGGCACCGCCAAGCTCTTCCTGGGTTACAACCTCACCGGTAACCGATTTTACTACTGCAGGACCGGTAAGGAACATGTAGCTGGTACCTTCAACCATGATGTTGAAGTCGGTAAGTGCAGGAGAATAAACTGCGCCACCTGCACAGGGACCTAGGATGGCTGAAATCTGGGGAACAACACCGGATGCGAGAATATTCCTCTGGAAAATCTCGGCATAGCCGGCAAGGGCATTTACACCCTCCTGAATACGGGCTCCACCGGAGTCATTTAGACCGATGATGGGGGCACCCACTTTCATGGCCTGGTCCATGACTTTGCAGATCCTGAGGGCAAGAGTCTCTGAAAGAGAACCGCCGATAACGGTAAAGTCCTGTGCAAAGACATAAACAAGTCTGCCGTTGATGGTACCATAACCTGTAACGACACCGTCACCGAGGAAGGTCTTCTTTTCCATCCCGAAGTTGGTGCAACGGTGGGTCATGAACATGTCAAATTCTTCAAAACTACCCTCATCGAGGAGCATGCTGATCCTCTCGCGAGCGGTGTATTTGCCTTTTGCATGCTGGGCGTCAATGGCCTTTTGTCCGCCGCCCAAACGAGCTTTCTCCCTAAGTTCGATAAGCTCTTTTACTTTTTCGAGTTGATGACTCATTCTTATAGATTTTAAATATAATAATTATTGGTTATTCGCCTTTTTCACAAAACTCCGTAAGAACACCCATAGTGGACTTTGGATGGACGAAAGCTATGTTGAGACCTTCTGCACCCTTTCTGGGAGCCTTGTCGATGAGTCGTATGCCTTCGGCCTCTGCTTTAGCGAGGCAATCCTTTACGCTGCTTGTGGCAAATGCAATGTGGTGAACGCCTTCGCCTCTCTTCTCGATGAATTGTGCAACAGATCCTTCGGAAGATGTGCTCTCGAGAAGTTCAATCTTGGTTTCTCCGATCCGGAAGAATGCAGTCTTGACTTTCTGGTCTGCTACCTCTTCAATTTTGTAGCACTTCAGACCCAGTACATTTTCATAATAGGGGATAGCCTCTTCCAAAGATTTGACGGCTATACCGATGTGTTCAATGTGAGTTAAGTCCATATTTATAGGGATAAATTTATAAGATTATTTAGGTAAGATTATTTAGGTTTTTTTAACAATTCGGCAAACATAACAATAATTGTGAGAAAAACCAGCTGTTTTAATAAAAAAATCGTTCCTTGAGGGAACGACTTTCAATTTGTTGGGAAAGGGGGTAATTATTCCTCGATATCGAGAGTGTGATATACATTCTGGACATCTTCGTCCTCTTCTAGTTTCTCGATAAGCTTGTCCAGCTCCACCCTCTCCTCAGCACTCACTTTCTTGAGTTCTCCATTTGGAAATCTCTCAAATCCGCCGGAGACGATTTCAAATCCCTTCTCCTCAATAAACTTCTGAATGGCGTTGAATGCAGTAAACTCACCATAGATGTTGATAATATCGTCATCATCGTTTTTAAAAACCTCGTCGGCACCATAATCGATAAGTTCCAACTCGAGTTCTTCGAGGTCAACAGGCTCGTCACTCTTAACTTTGAAAGAGCATTTGTGGTCGAACATGAATGCTACGCTGCCTGATGTGCCGAGACTGCCACCATATTTTGCGAAATAACTGCGGATATTGGCCACAGTTCGATTTGTGTTGTCCGTTGCAGTTTCTACGAGAAAAGCTACTCCATGAGGACCGTAACCCTCATAAACCACTTCTTTGTAATCACTCTGGTCCTTCTCGACCGCCCTGTTTATAGCCCTTTCGATATTTTCTTTAGGCATATTCTCGGACTTGGCGGTCTGGATAAGCGTTCTCAGGTGCGGGTTGCCGGCAGGATCAGTGCCACCCTGCTTGGCCGCGATGGTTATTTCCTTGCCAAGGCGGGTGAAGACGCGGGCCATATTGCCCCAGCGCTTGAATTTTCTCTCTTTCCTGAATTCAAATGCTCTGCCCATAGCACTAGTTGTTTTTCAGGCGTGAGATATATTTGCCCACCTCGTAAGCCTCGAGTGTGTTTGGATATTTTATGGAAATTTCGTCGTAGAATTTGAGTGCCTGCTCATTGTCTCCCATCTCTTCGCAGATGATGCCGGCCTTGAGAAGGTAACCTGCAATAAAGCCATGGGAATCAACGGCAATGGCCTTCTTATACCATTTAAGAGCTTCTGTGTAGTCGTCGAGATTGACATAGGCATCAGCGATGCAGCAGTAAGCCCTGGCTTTTGTAATTTTATCCTTTCCGCTATATTTCTTAAGTGACTCAATTGCACCTTCATTGTCACCGGTATGTAGTTGGCATATACCTTTGTAGAAGTAGACTACTTTGCCGGCCTTGTTGCCGTACTGGTCTGCAACTTCTGCGAATCCCATCACATTGCCGTCACCATTGAGGGCTGTGAGGTAGTCTCCGTCCATGAATAATTGCTCTGCGGGAAACATCTGTGCCCTCGCTTCCGCCTTGAGAGGTTGGAGATACCATCTGTTGATTGCAACGATGCCGAATACTATGACAAGAATTGCTATTACAGTTATAAATATCCTATTCTGATTTTTCTTGTCTTGAAAGAAGAGTTCTATTGAAGAAATCGCTGTTCCTAATTTAACTTCCTCCTGAGTGTTTTGTTTTTTAGCGGATTGTTTTTTCTTGGTAGCCATTGTTACTTATATTGTCTATTTATTTATATTCGTTTTATTCGTATTATTCGCGTTATTTACGAAACGCAAATTTACAACAAAAATGGGAAACACAAACAATAATTTGTACTTTTGTAAACTCTGACAAGACTTATATGTACCTCAAAAGCATCATACTTCACAATTTTAAAAATATAGTTGCCGCTTCGCTGGAATTTTCGCCCAAAATCAACTACATATCGGGCAACAACGGAGCAGGCAAGACCAATCTGCTTGATGCCGTATATTATCTTTCGATGACCAAGAGTTTTTTCTCCTCTTCCGACAGGTATGTTTGCAATTTTGATGCGGAAGAAGCACAGATTGGGGGAGTTTATGACATAGGAGGAGTCGAGGAGCGCATCGGAGTCTCAATCCGTAGGGGCGGAGCCAAGACCGTGCGTCGCAACGGGCGTAATTATGAACGCTTTTCCGAGCATATCGGATTGCTTCCCATAGTGATGGTTTCACCTGCGGACACCTCTCTTATACATGATTCCGGTGACGAACGCCGTAAATATCTCAACTTTATCCTTTCACAGACCGACCGTGCATACCTACGCCATATCCAGGCATATACTCATCTTCTGATCAGGCGCAATCGTCTGCTGAAGGAGGATCTTCTTCCGGATGTGCTACTGGATACAATTGCTGAGCAGATGGTCCCGCACGCACACTATGTTTGTGACGCGCGGCGTGAACTCTGCAACAAGCTCGATCCGCTCGTGAGAGAATACTATTCCAGACTCTCCGACGGCAGGGAAGAGGTCAAAATACGCTATCGCACAGACCTTGACAACGGAGATTTTTCTACACTGCTGCAACAGGATGAGGAAAAGGAGCGCATCCTTAAATATACTACCGTAGGCCCTCAGAGGGACGATATGAACTTTCTTATCGAAGATCATCCCATCCGCAACTGTGGCTCGCAGGGTCAGCAGAAGAGTTTTCTGTTGGCAATGAAACTGGCGCAGTTCTCTTTTATGAAAAGTATTTACTCCAAGCCTCCCATTCTGCTGCTTGACGATCTTTTTGACAAGCTGGATATGGAGAGGGTGGAATCTCTCCTCAAGATAGTCCTTAAAGATGATTTTGGTCAGATATTCATCTCCGACAGCAACAAAGTACGCATAGAGAGGCTTATGGAGAGTCTGCAGGGAGAATCACGCTCCTTCATCGTTGAAAATGGAGTATTCAGGTCACTTCAAACCTCCGAACTATGAGAAGAGAGAAGAGCCGCACCGTAGCAGAAGTACTGCAGGAGTACATAAAAGAAGACAATATGGAATCGGGACTTCTCTGTGCACGCATCTTTGAGGCGTGGGATCTGGTTCTGCTCGATATGACCGGTTCCTATTACAAACCCGAAGAGATACCGGGTCTGACTCTGAAAAAATACTTCAGGGATGGCGTACTCTCCTGTAAAATTTCCTCTTCAGTACTCCGTAGTCAGCTCTTTTTTCAACTTGAGAGCATTCGAAACAGGATCAACACGATGCTCCAAGAGGAGCATGTGCTAAAGATAACCATCTACTGATATGGAGAAAAAATTGAGATTTGTAGCGGATATCGCCATACCTTATATGGATATTTTAAGGGATTATGCCGATTGTACTTTCTTGAAGGCTTCGGATATCACTCTGGAGGCGGTGCGTGATGCAGATGCTCTATTTGTACGTACCCGCACCCTTTGTAATGACGCTCTGTTGGAGGGTTCTCGTGTATCGCTGGTAGCCAGCGCAACCATCGGTACTGATCATATGGATATAGATTGGTGTTTAAGTAAGGGGATACGGGTGGTCAATGCTCCCGGATGCAACTCCTCAGCCGTGCGACAGTATTTGTTTACGGCTCTCTACGCTCTGGCGCGACGTAAAACCATTTCTCTGCAGGGGCTTACTCTCGGTGTCATTGGAGTGGGCCATGTGGGGTCCAAGGTGGCGGATTATGGTGAAAGGTTAGGGTTCAGGGTGCTGCGCAATGATCCTCCGAAGGAAAGACTGGAACCGCACAACGCACATCTTTTCACCTCTCTGGATCAATTGTTGGCTCAGTCCGATATAGTTACTCTTCACATTCCCCTTTGGGAGGAGAACCGTGGTTTTGCAGATGGCATTTTCTTTGAGGATATGAAAGAAAAGGCTATTTTTGTTAATACTTCTCGCGGAGAAGTTGTCTGTGAAGATGCCCTTTTGCGCTTTATGCCAAAGTTTTCTGGTGTTGTGACAGATGTATGGAGCGACGAACCCGACATCAATCGGGCACTGCTTGAAAAGGTAGATATAGCAACACCGCACATTGCGGGTTATTCCAGACAGGGCAAGATCAACGGCAGTACGGCTGTCGTTAGAGCTGCAGGAGAGCATTTCGGAATAGATGATTTGAAAGATTTTACTATAAGTGATGACACGGCGGTAGTCCGATTTGACCCGGAAGGTTTGTCTCAGGAGGAGATTTGCGACCGATTATGTGCCATTTATGACATATGGGAGGATGACAGGATGCTGCGTTCCGACCCCGGAAGATTTGAACAGATACGCTTACATTATAATTACAGAACAGAATTTTGATTTATGTTTAATAATGAAGATTTGAAGGTTTTTGCCGAAAGAGGCATCACTGTCGAGCAGGCCACCGGACAAATGTCTCGTTACGAGACCGGTTTTGAGTGGCTTGACGTTTTAAGTGCTGCAACGCCAACTAGAGGCATCAAGGTCTTTTCCGAGAATGATAAAAAAGAGGCTTTCAATGCCTTCGTTTCCAATTCTCTCAAGGTAACTAAGTTTGTTCCGGCTTCAGGTGCGGCTTCGAGAATGTTCAGGGATCTTTTCAACGTGCTTGAAAGTGGAGAAATGTCGGAATACGGACGTAATTTCACGTCACGCATCAAAGATTTCGCATTTTACACTCCGGAAATGTTTGAGGGCTCTACTCCGATGGAGATCATTGACAAGGTACTCAACGATGGCGGCCTCGGTTATGGCTCCAAACCCAAGGGACAGTTGCTTTTTCACAGGTATTCCGACGATGTGCGTACGGCTTTTGAAGAACATCTGGTAGAGGGTGCACTTTACGCCAAAATGAAGGATGGTACCATCTCCATCGTGGTTTCCGTCTCGCCGGAGCATTTCGAAGGATTCCGGGAATTGTCTGACTCGGTCAAGGAAAGGTATGAAAAACGTTACGGAGTGAAGTATTCGATCAATTTCACACTCCAATCACCTTCAACCGACACCATTGCTGCTACCGAGGAGAACAAGCCCTTCCGCAAAGCAGATGGCTCCCTGCTTTTCCGTCCGGGAGGACATGGTGCTCTGATCAAGAATCTCAATGAAATTGATTCGGATATTGTTGTAATAAAGAATATAGACAATGTAGTCAAAGAGGATTTTATCGAGCAGACCGTACTATGGAAAAAACTACTCATCGGTAAACTCATCATACTTCGCGAACGCTGTTTCGACTATATCGCACGTCTCGACAATGCGCTCAAAATAGGTTGCAAGGACGATATCGTGGCTTTGTGTAATGAGGTTTCCGGTTTTCTTGACGATCAATTCTGCATTACCTTGCCTGAAAAAATTCCTTATGAACTGCTTCCCCTATTGCTTCGTTCCAAGCTCGACCGTCCTGTCAGAGTTTGCGGCATGGTACGCAATCAAGGTGAACCCGGAGGAGGACCTTTCATAGTCAGGGATGCGGACGGTTGCACTTCGCTCCAGATACTCGAAAGCGTAGAGCTCAATCCTTCGGACCCACGAACTGCCGGACTTTTTGCTGCCGGTACACACTTCAATCCTGTGGATCTGGTATGCTCAATTACCGATGCAGAGGGCAAAAGGTATGACCTCTCCCGTTTTGTTAATGATGAAGCCGGTTTCATCTCATCCAAAAGCTATGAGGGACGCAAACTCAAGGCGCTCGAACTTCCGGGTCTCTGGAATGGAGCGATGAGCAACTGGAACACCACCTTCGTGGAAGTTCCCCTTATAACATTCAACCCTGTAAAAACGGTTGCCGACCTGCTCCGCAAAGAGCATCTTGGATGATAAATGGTCATCAGACTATGAAACGAAAGTTATTTTCTATAAAGAGCAATTGGGTCACAAGAATCCTTGCAATTATTTTCCCATCAATAATTCTTTCGGGATGTCCGATTTGCATGTATGGCTCTCCTTACGCAACCTATACCACCAGAGGGCAAGTGACAAACGAAGAGGGAAAAGCACTGAAAGGCATCCGGGTTTCTGTTGCCGATTATACCTATACCGATCCGCAAGGTAACGAACTTGCTGATTTCATAGATTCCGCTCTTACGGATAGTCGCGGAGGATATTTAATTGATAATCTGCATCTCGAAACCTATAGATTGATAGTCGTCGCCAAAGACATCGATGGAGAGGAGGAGGGTGGCGAGTATCAAAGTGATACAATCGTTGTCGATGATTTTGACTTCAAAGGCGGAGACGGCTGGTATTCGGGTCATGCTGATGTAAAAGTTGATTTCCAGCTGAAGAAAAAGTAAGTGTTAAAACAATGGCCGATTTGCTTGTAAAGATTGTTTTGGCTGATAAATACTTAAGATGATGAAACGAAAACTAACTTTAAGCAAGAGTAATTTTATCGCGAAGGTTTTTGCAATAATATTTCCTTCGGTAATACTGACGGGATGTCCCGGAATGTACGGCACCCCAAGTGCATCTTATACCACCAGCGGGCATGTGAGAAGTGAGGAGGGCAGACCGCTTCAAGGAATCAAGGTATCTGTAGGTGGCCATCCCTATAAAGATTCCCTGGGCCAACATCAAATCCGTTTCGAGGGGTCTGCTCTTACGGACGTGCAGGGAAATTATCAGGTTGATATCCGTTCTTTCCCTTTAATGGAAATGATAGTCGTTGCAGAAGATGTCGATGGAGAGGAGGGTGGCGGTGAATATCAGAGTGATACACTGGTTCTCAAGGATTTCAAATATAAGGATGAAGGTGTGTGGTACTCCGGTCACGCTAAAGTCAGCGATGTCAATTTCAGGCTCAAGAAAAAGTAAAGCTTTATTTCTTTTTTATTAGCAGGATTGCGTCAGCGATGTCGCCAATTTCTTTTGCTTTATAGAGATATTTGAAACGTCCATCTCTTTTTTGGGTAAAATCACATTCGAATACCCATCCGTGTTCGCCGGGATCAATGTCGCCAAAATCGTTGCGGCCTTTTGGGGGCTCTACATTATCACCCGGAATATAGCGGTAGAGTTCGTATTCTCCTGCTTTCACCATATCAGCTCTATACGTGATCTTTGATTTCGCTGAGGTAGCACTCCACCCGCTTTCGCCCATAAAAGCGGTAGTCTGATTGGAGAGGGGTGTCCAACCTCGTGGATTGTCCGGATTTTCTATCAGAATGCGTCCCGGTGTAGAGAGTCCGAAGTACTCGGCAACCGCATCCAGAAGACGCTCACCGAAGTACCTGAGGTTGGAGTCATTCACCCATTCTCCCTCTTTGTTGAAAGAATAAAAGGTGTAAGGAGTTTCCAGGGTCAATGCAATGGTACGTTCACCCGCATTGTTCCAGAACCATCCCTCGCAGTATCTTGGAGCCACATCCGAAAATAACATCTCCTTGGGATACATATAGGGATTGAATGAGCACGAGAGTCCCGCAAAGACCCATTGCTTGCGCGCATATTCAATGGAGGTGCTGCTGCTGGTGTGCATCCAGTAAATTGCACAATCGGCAAGCTGAGAGTGATTGTTTAGCACCAGGTCTATAGGTTGTTCGTCATGGAGTTTGAGGAACATCGCTTTCATCGCCTGCACTTCTACCACTGTACTGTCGTCACTCCTTCCGAAATTGATTTCCTGATTAACTCCGGTTACATTTGACCTTGAGAGGCCATTGAATACTCCGTCAGGATTGGCGAAGGGGAGTATGTATGCATCGATTTGTGCTCTAAGCGACCTTGCCTCGGGCGTATCGGAGGTGAGTGTTTCTATGAAAGCATCCAGGAGCCAGGAGCCGGGAGTTTCGCTTGGATGCTGGCGGCCGTGAAACCAGAGACGTTTTTTTGCTGAAGCAGGTACATTGGGATCGGTAATGTGAAGCAACTGCAAAGGCCTGTTTTCGAAGCTCCGGCCGATAGTGTCGATCAGAGTGCCCTCTCTGCCGCCCCATTCTGCAATGCGCTCCTGGAGATAGGAGTATGTGTATGGACGGTAGAGCGCGATAAATACCGTATCCTTGTCGAAACGTTTGTCCAACCTTCTGCGGGGCGATTCGTTGAGGGGGAAATGCATCCAGTCATCCCCGTCGTAGGAATAGGAGAGACCGTGGACTCCGTTGTCCTTCAGAGTGAGATAGATCTGTTTGCCTCTGATGCCGCTAATTCTGAAGTAATACCAGTTGGCATTGGGAGCAAGTGAGATGTCAATGGGGTTGACGGGGTCAAATCTGCCGTGGATAAGGTAGGAGAGGTGTTCAACCGTATCACCCGGAGTGACTATCACTTTTACGGAGTCGAGAAGTTCTACTTTTCCAAGGTTTCCGCTCTCGAAATCGGCATCGAATCTGACTTGTGAGTTTGCCGTGAGAGTTGCACCCAGAAGCACTATTGTAAGGAGGAAATGTCTCATTATAGTATGGCTTATTTTTTGCGAAAATAACATATTATCACTACCTTTACAATACAAATGGTCCAGATTATGAACAACAGGTGGAGAAAAATACTTTCGAATTTTGAGATTGAGGGTACGCCGATAGAGATATCTCGTTTGGGTAAGGGTCTTATCAACGACACCTACAAGCTCAGAATTGTCGAACCTGACCTTCCCGACTATGTTGTGCAACGCATCAATAGTGATGTATTCAAGGATGTTGACAAGATGCAGCGCAACATTGACAGGGTGACTGCTCATATTCGTGAAAAAATGTTTGAACGTGGAGTCCCAGGCGGTCCGGACAGACTTCTCACCTTTGTCAAGAGTCGTTCAGGCAAATCCTATTACGAGGCGGATGGAGAGTTCTGGAGGGTTTCCAAGTACATCGACCGTTCAAAGAGCCGCGATGATGTGACACCGGAACTGGCATATATTACAGGCAAGTCATTTGCCGATTTTC
>JAGONS010000067.1 GCA_017992915.1 Bacteroidales bacterium
CTTTTATTTAATGTTTATAACTCCGCATTTTTGCGGGTTGCAAAGATAGAACAAATAATCTGATTTACAAACAAGTTGTCAACAAAATTGCATTTTACTGCACCTTGAAGGCTTTTTTGCTAAAAACAGGACGACCGGAAGAAGTAATCCCTTCTACGACAATTGAGAATGTGCCATTGTAGTCGGGAGTGTTGCATATAACGGTGATTGAAGAGTCGGTAGTGCCGGCTGCTCCCGCTGTAAGCAGGGGATGCCAGTACAAGGTCTGTCGGTAATCGGGATAGTCGGCATTTTCGGCCAGGTTACGACAGGTATAGGCCATCGGAATGGCCGTTCCTTGAAATTCGATAATACGCACTTCGGGGCCAAAGGTCAGCGAAGGGATCGTACCCTTGTATGTCTTCATATTGACGATGCCGTCAAACTGTCTGCTGCCGATAAAATAGGCATAGGGATAAATATCAATCGATTCGACCAGCATGGGATCGTATCTGTAGATCATTTCATGGTCAAAAATCGGGACTCCATCCACCATCATCAGGGAGGCATCTTCTGCAAACTCTCCCGTACGGAAGACATTCTCTATTTTGACCTGAATATCCCTCGTGCCGTCAGCTTTTTTACGGGCACGTATCTGGGAAATGTATTCCACAATAACCTCCTCCATCAGGGGAAATCTGGTGTAATCATCGAGAAGGTAGGTGATTCGTTCTGCACCCAGAAGTGTGTTTTCTCGTTTGGGAAGCAGTTCGCACAAAGTATCCGAATCAAACCGTCTGCCAATCTGCATGGCGGCACCTCTGAATTCAAGACGATCCCTGAGCGATTGGCTAATCAACAGCGGAGACGGGGCCTTGAGCTGCGGTTCGGCAAATGGCTGCCTGATGGAAGCGATATTGCCAACCAGTTCCACATCTCCATAGATATTGCCGGTAAAAAAACGAACAGTACCATCATCCTCACTTTCTGCTATGTATATGTCCGAATAATTACCTATAGCCGAGATGTAGGCGGTTTTTTCATTGCTTTGCGCAGTAATTATCTCCCCCTCATACTCCGGGGTGCGGTTGCGATCAAAGATCACTTTATTCGCATCCGGCAGCAATTCCAGAAACTCTTCAGGACCCGTTATCTTGCCTACCAGAATGTCGTCTTCATTGAATATCGATAGTGAGAAGGTAATCTCCTCAGCTGTGTTGTTCGCTATGCTGATAGGGATTTGATCTAAACGTCCAGCTTCCGAAGCAACATTGATTTGAATATCAGCACACGGTTTCATAGAAGGAGCAGCTGCTACTGCAGCCAGATAATCACTCTCCTCCACCACCTTGACTTCCCCGCTCCTTGCGGTGGATAATACATTGAAAATGGAGATTTCCCTACTGAATGCCGCATCGAAATCATATCCGCGCTCGTTGAAATTGGCCGAAGTATAAGCTATGAGACAGTAATTGCCGGTAGGAAGAGTATTGGGCAAGTCGATGTAACCTGCTCCACGCCCATCCATAAGTGCTATTTTAGCCGTTTGTGCCACTCCGGTCGCGGAGTGGAGCTCCATATAGGCGATACTGCTCAACTCAGAGGGAGTGCGGGTAGCGACATCCATACAGAGTGCCGAGCACCAGATTCTCTCTCCGGCCACATAAATGCTCCTGTCTGTGGAAAACCATATCCTCTCTACTCGCTGGGCGTAAATGGGAGCGGATATCTGCAACAGAAATGCCGCCAGTGATATCAATATAGTAAAGTATCTTCTCATCTTTTAATTGTGATTGTTGGGCCAATAGTCGGGTTTCTCTTTTGTGCCTCCCTTAACCCTACAGTCAACACAACGTCGCTCAGACCAGCTGGTTATGTTCGTCATATTATCGAGAAATACTACATCATAGCCTCCGTAGTAATATCTTCTCATTTTGGAGTGCTCAGCCAGGTCTATTTCTATAAAAGCCGAGCAGTTTTGACGCTTATTCTGCATAGGGAAGTCATCTACCGAGACAAATATTCTATGACTGGAGACTTTCGATGCGGAGACATAACCCAGTACAACGATGGAGGAGTCATTCACGCAGTGGATGTTGCCCCTGAGTTCACTGGGCTGAGGGGAGAAAAGACCTCCGGTCTGGTCCGTATTGCGCAACATCACTTCCCAGTAAACATAGGCTTCCGCCGAAATCGAGCTCTGAATTACCTCCAATGAATATAAATAGTCGAGTTTGTCGCTCATGAAGGGCAGTTCGTAGATTTGATGATTGACAAGACGATTCTCTGTGAGTGCCTCCGTGCTGGCAGTCATTATGTTGGGAACTATGTCCCTGTCCCAGCAATAATGCGTGTTTTCACCTCTACATTCTTCGACGGTGTTGCGGCTAGGGTTAAAGACGTGCGATGCATAGAACTGAGATGTGTACTCCCAGACCTCATTGCAATTCCATTTATAGTATGGATTCGCGTCAGGATTGGTAGTGCTCACATGAAATGTTATTTTCTCTTCAAGCTCGTCCACCCGGAATGAAACTTCCTCAAGTTCCGGAGTAATGATTACCTCCAGCCAGTCTGTTACATACTCTACGGTACTGCTTTGAGCATGGGGTTTGACATGGAGACGATAAGAATTCCGGGGATCGAGATTGCGGGTATCAATGATATGGGCACCATCCCGATAATTTCCTGCACGGGTTATCTCTCCCTTGTTGCTTTCCACCCACACATCGGCAGAAATATTCACGGGTGTACCGGTGGTACCCAGTTGCTGGGTATTTCGAACAAATATGTATGATTCGGCTCCTATTCGTATATCTCCCTCTATGACAATGAGTCCTATATCATCATCTGCTATCTCAGGTATGAATGGATAGATGCAACTCCCCATCATTAGGGCAGCAAACGCGAGTATTAGTATGGAAAATCTTTCTTTCATCAGAATTTGAGGTTGAGGTTAAGGTAGGGTATCGGCACGGCAAAGACACAGAGCATATTGCCGCTGACACTTCCACTACTGTTGCGGATGTAAAATACCGAATAGGGATTCTTGCGACCGGTTACATTGTAGACTCCGAAAGTCACGGAGAGATGCGACAGCTGACGAAGATAGTGGCTGGGCTCAATATTAATCGCCAGATCAAGACGGAAATAATCCGGAATACGGTAACCGTTGCGTTCACTATAGTAGAGACGGTAGCCACCGCCATAAAGGTATTTGGCCACGGGGATTGTCACGGGACGGCCTGTGGAATAGTCCAGATTGACCGATATGCTATATCTGTGGGTGAATTTGTAGTTGCCCACCAGCTTGAGGTCGTGCGGTTTGTCATGAGGTGCATTGTACCACTCTCCATTGTTGATGGTTTGCAGACCCCTATCCTCCATCTCCCTAAGCATTGATCTGGAATAGGTGTATGAGATCCATCCGTTGAGTTTTCCGCCCGGCTTTTTGACCATCAGTTCGACTCCGTAGGCTTTTCCCATTGTAGAAATCAGCTCCTGTGCAAGGTTTTCATTCATCACGAGTATAGCTCCGCTTTTGTAATCCGGATAGTCGCGCATCATTTTATAGTAGCCCTCAAGAGAGAGGTCTACGCGGTGGTCAAATATCGTCCAATAAAGTCCTGCCGCTGCCTGCCAACCCTTTTGCGGCCCGATATCGGCATCCGCAAGCTTCCAGGTATCCGTGGGAGAAATGGCCACAGTATTGGATATCTTGTGAATATACTGGGCCATACTGTTGAATCCCGCTTTGAAAGAGAGATTGGGGAGGAATGAGTATTTTCCGGAGATACGTAATTCGGGTGTACCGTAAAATTTATGGGTATTGAGACTTAAAAAGCCGGAAAGTCTCAATCCGAAATCAAACGAAAGACGGTCAGTAGGCTGATAGGTATCATTGAAAAAAAGCGATGTTTCCAAAGCCCGTTCCGTCATTAAACGACGCGGTTCAATGGCTGAGGAATCTCCATAAGGAAGTCTGTTGCCAGGCTCCACATTGTACATAGTTGAATTAAGACCGTAAGAGAATGTATGTTTTGCTGCGACAAGCGACTGGAATCTGAGTTTGAGATAACCCTGTCTGATGTTGCTGGAGAGTGAGAAGGAACTCCAGTCATTATGGGTGTCCTCCACCTTGTAGCCATAGCTGTCGTATCCCATCGAAAGGACGAGCGAATGGCCGTCGCTGAAGTGGTTTCTCCATTTCAAGGAGAAATTTGCATTGTGATATCTGTATGTAGTGTCTGCAGTAAAACTAAACCTGTCTCTCGAGTAATAGCCGGAAAAATGGAGGGAATTTTTCTGGTTGAATCTGTGACTGACTTGCGCGTTGAGGTCATTAAATGAGGCTGCCCCATTGGAATATTCGCTATTTTTGGGAAGGACTTTCAGTATCCAGTCGGAATAGGTAGTCCTGCCGCCAAGAATAAATGTGGTTTTCTCCTTTTTAAACGGGCCTTCAAGATGGAATCTGCTTGTAAGAACTCCAAGGCCGAGTGAGCCCGCTATCTTTTTGCTGTTGCCTTCACGGCCCCTGATATCGAGCACCGAAGATATTCTTCCGCCATATTCGGCGGGAATGGAGCTCTTAAAGAGTTCTACGTCACTCACAATATCCGTATTAAAGGCGGAGAAGATACCGAACAGGTGGTTTGGATTGTAGATTGTACCTTCGTTGAAAAGAATCAGATTCTGGTCATTGGCTCCGCCACGAACATTGAATCCGCCGGAGGCCTCACCTACCGATTTTACGCCGGGGAGCGTCATGATTACTTTTATGACATCCGCCTCACCGAAAACTGCGGGCACTTTTTTAATATTCTCAACACGCACCCTCTCCACACCCATACGGCTGCTGCG
>JAGONS010000013.1 GCA_017992915.1 Bacteroidales bacterium
TGCAAGCAACGGTTTCCACAACTTGCGATCTATACGCAATCTCAGATGCATCAAGTCCGGCAAAAGCATTACAACAGCAAATATGCAACTGATGAAAATGGCGAATATCGCATAAGTAAAGTCGGGACCGGCACTCACAAAATTGAGCAGCCAGTGATTGGGATTTGCCGCAAAACGAGCCGGCATCACCAAATAAAGGATAAGATTGACACCAACCTCGGTGAATATCTTGAGAGTCTTGATGATGGCAAACCTCAATGCCTTGTGCTCATATCTGAGCTTTGCAAAAATAATCGAAGTGGAACAGTCGATGGCAAGGATGGCAGCCACATAGATTATGATATTGGAAAACCCTTCATAACCCAGTCCTGAGGCTATATCGCCCGCAAAAATGGAAATACCTATGAAAAAGAGGAGTGAAAGAAGGCCGACAATGACAAATGCCGTGGAAAAAACAGAGCGTTTGTCAACCCCTTCCCTGCTGGCAAAACGGAAACAACCCGTCTCCAGACCAAGCACGAGCACCACCTGAAGAATGGCAATATAGGCCATGAACTCGGTCACCACTCCATAATCCGACTGGACAAGAACCCTGGTGTAGAGTGGAACCAGCAGGAAATTGACTATTCTGGCCAATATCGTGCTCAGCCCATAAATCGCCGTTTCACCCGCAAGTTGCTTCAATGGATTCGCCATCTTTCAACAATAATTAATTAGCAAACTTACAAAAAAATCGCTAATTTTGGGATTCAAAACCCATAAAGATCATGCATAAGAGATTATTAGTACTTTTCTGCGCAGGAGCGCTTATTATCGCCGGCTGTAAAGGCGGCAACAAATCCGCAAACGACACTTCGGATGAGATTCAATCCACGGAAACTATTTCCGATGTTACAGATGAACAAATTGAGAATAATGAAGAGATGAATAGAGAAGAAATAAGATTGCAAGAAGCTGAGGCCGAAGCAGCAATCAAACTCCCAGAAGAGCCGATTTATGCCATAAAAACCACAAAAGGAACAATTAAGGTAAAGCTCTACAAAGAGACACCCATACATCGCGACAACTTTGTCAAACTGGTGAATAACCATTTCTATGATGATATCCTTTTCCATAGGGTAATCAATAACTTTATGATCCAGGTGGGCGATCCCAACACCAAGGATTCGACCAAATTTGACAGAATAGGTATGGGTGGTCCTGGCTATACCCTCCCCAATGAGATTGCCCAGTGTGTAAAAGCCGGCAAAAAACACAAAAAAGGTGCACTTGCCGCTGCAAGACGCGGTGACGCCGTCAATCCCGGCAAAGAATCGAGCGGATCGCAGTTTTACATAGTACAAAGTGAGGAGGGCTGCAAACACCTTGACGGTGAATATACCATCTTCGGTGAAACCATTGAAGGACTTGACATCATCGACAAAATTGCTTCGGTAAAGACCGATCGTAACGGCCGTCCCGACAGCGACATCTCCATTATCTCCATCACACTTGTGAATAAATGATGATGGAGTTTTTAGATCTGGTTAAAAAAAGCCGTAGCTACCGCCGTTTTCATCAGGAAGTGCCGGTGGAGAAGGCCCATTTGCTGAAAATGGTGGAGGCTGCACGCTTTTCACCCTCCGCGCGCAATGTACAACCCCTCAAATATGCACTTTACTCCACACCGGAACAGTGTGAGGCCATCTTCCCTACTCTGGCCTGGGCGGGCTACCTGACCGATTGGGATGGTCCCTGCGAAGGAGAACGCCCCTCTGCTTACATCGTACAACTTCACGACACCTCTATCTCCGACAGATATTCCTGTGACCACGGCATTACCGCACAGAGCATGCTGCTGCAAGCGGTGGAGCTTGGATATGGCGGATGCATCATAGGTGCGGTACAACGCGAAGGACTCTCGAATATCTTGCAGTTACCCGACCATCTGAAGATTATCAATGTCATTGCCCTCGGAGTGCCGAAGGAAAAGGTTGTTGTTGACGATATGAAAGAGGGAGATTACAAATATTGGAGAGAGGCTGATGGCACGCACCATGTGCCAAAAAGGACCCTCGACGAACTTATTTTTACACCAAAGAAGAGAGATTAAACCCTATGAGATTCACTTTTAGACTTCTGCCGCTGATTTTAGCCGCCTTTATGGCATTTTCCTGTGGCACAGGGGAGAAAGGTCCCGATCCGCGCAATCCTTACGGACTTGAGATTATAGATACCTACGAAGAATACCTCGAAAGCGTGGCTGCCGATCCCGATATGGAATTGGTGGACTTAAGTACCTTTATTCCGGGTGTAGTGCTGGATATCCGTTATGCTACTGAAAACAATTTTACCGGCACTCAAATTTATACCAGTGCCAAGGCATTTGCGCGCCGTCCGGTGGCTGAAGCCCTGCTTGACATACAGGAAGAGCTTTCCACCAGAGGACTTGGTCTTAAGATTTTTGATGCATATCGTCCCTATGCCGGTACGCTCTATTTTTATGAAGTATATAAAGACACCACATTTGTGGCTTCACCACGCACAGGTTCAAACCATAACCGCGGTTTTGCCGTGGATCTGACAATTATTGATCTTGAAACCGGTGAAGAGCTGGAGATGCCTACCGAATTTGACGAATTTACGGAACAAGCCTCCATCGACTATATGGATCTTCCCGATCTTGTCCTTTACAACCGCACACTTCTTTTTGATATTATGGCAAGACATGGGTTTACCCTCTACAATGCTGAGTGGTGGCATTATAACTATAGTAAAGAGAGAGATAAGTATCCGATAATGGATATTCCTTTCGAAAAACTTGACCGGAAAGAATAAATAATTTACGCGAATTGACACGAATTTACGCGAAGCGTTTTGTTGTGGCACGCGGTTTGCAATCTCTTAAATTGAATAGTTTTTTCATAGGTTAAGTTTTAGGTTAATAGAGATTAGCGGTGACCCTTCGGTCGCCGCTTTTCTATTTCAAAACATTCTGTTTCAAAGTAAACCGTCAGGGATCTCGAGTACGATATGATCCTCTCCCCACTCAATTATAAGATCGTCGTGCAGAGGCAGAAGCACCTCCTCGCCTTTATAAATGACTGCGATAAATTCATTGCCTGCGGCATTGGTATAATCGGTGATCTCTCCTATCAAAGTGTTATTGCTGTCATACACCTCCATTCCTATGATCGAGAGCTCCTCCTCACCTTCTTCGTCGATAGTTAAAAAGATTTCCTTACCCACAATCTCTTCCGCTTCCCGGAAAGTATCGATATTTTCAAACTTTACGATAAGGCGTCCCCCTTTTGCCTCGCAGGATTCAATAAAAAAGGGAACCGGCAATCCATCAAAATAGATGAACACCGGTCCTTTAAAATTGATATCTCTTGGGTCAGACGGGGACAGGTTGATAACAACATCCCCTTGATCACCATAAGATTTCGCAACCTTCATCTGAAAACTATGCTTCAGCAACAGGTTCTGTGGTTTCCTCAGCAGGTGCCTCGGTAGCGGCGGCCTCAACGGCAGCAGCTTCAGCGGCAATAGCCTCTTCTTCGGCACGAGCAGCAGCTTCTTCAGCAGCCTTTGCGGCAGCCTCTTCAGCTTTCCTCTTTGCAATAGCTTCGGCTCTCTCGGTATTTACCTTTGCCTCAGCGCTGATTGCAGCCTTTCTGGCTTCAAGACCCTCATTGAAGAGATTCTGCTTCTTGGCTTGAACTTTCTGCTCTTTAGCGGCCTTCCACTCATCCCACCTCTTGTCTGCTACTTCCTGAGAGAAAGCACCCTTAGCTACACCACCCTGAAGATGTTTCCTGAGGAGGACACCTTCATAAGAGAGGATACGGCGAACTGTATCCGTGGGCTGAGCACCCTTATGGAGCCAGTTTAGAGCCTTTTCTCCATCAAGGGAGATAGTTGCAGGATTTGTGTTGGGATTGTAGTAACCGATCTGCTCGATCGGGCGACCGTCACGCGGTGCCCGGGAATCAACAACCACGATATGGAAGAATGCGTAATTCTTCTTTCCGCGGCGTGATAGGCGAATTTTTACAGCCATTTCAATAAAAAATTAAAGTTAATAATTGTGTTAACTTCCTTATCTTCTCGAGAAAAGGTCTGCAAAGATAGGGATAATTAGCAGAAAACAAAAAAAATCCTACGAAAACAAAATTTCCGTAGGACTTTCAATCTAAATAACTTTACCCCATATCCTCGCGCCAGAGTTAGCAAAACTAGAAACATCAAATTCTTCTTTCAATTTATAGACACCGTGCAATTTCCCTTCTTTTAAAATTTCAATAGTATTAGGAATGACTTCATTTGGCTCATCTAATCTTATATAATCTTGATCTTCAAAATAGATATAGGCATCTGAGATGAAATCATCAATTGGAATAGAATCTTCAAGATTCGTTTTTACAATAGCAGTGTTAATCTGGTTAATAATTAATTGTCTCATTTTGCAATATTTTTAGTTTACTATAAATAAAATATTAGATAGAATATCAACATCAAAGCACTTACCAAGCGCACATTAATTGCCATAAAACTTGGTATATGTCACTTTATTTGTGGCTTTACTAACACCAATACGCCATAGCAACGCTCCAAAAAAATTGTTAACCTTGTAGTAAGAAGTTGTATTGGTGTCGTAATCAAAGATTGGGTTAATACGTTCAACAAGATCAAAATGAGTTCCCACAATTATTTTACCCTCCATAATAGCATCAACATAACGTTTACCATATTTGTTACATAATCTATCATATTCTTTTTCTCTTTCCCTGTTTTCTTTTTCAATTCTTTCCTGTTCTTTCTTTCTTTGTTCTCGTACTTTCTCTTCCGATTTTAGAATAATAGCCACATCAAGCTCATCTAACTGCTTACCATCTTTATATATTGCCACTACATCACCATCCTTGTTTACGGTCCTTCCTGTGACAAATTCTTCGAACTTGCACCTTTCATATGGATACTCATAATCAAGTCCTATAGCCTTTTCGAAGTGCTGTATCCTTATATCCTTTAAGTGTTTTGTTTTATCTATATTACCTAGAGTAAGCCAAAAACTACCTGTATAACAATCACCGTTATTATATAAAATTATACCATAATGGTTACCTTTTTCTATTTTGGCTGATATTGTATATTCATCAAATGTTTTTCTAATCTCTATTTCTCTTTCATAACATGTCACATAATCATCATTTTCAAAGGGCACGGTCAACTCATATGAAGAAGAAGAAAACAAAGCAGCATACTCTTTTTTAGGATAATTAAGTGTTACTCTGATTTTCAGGCCATCTGGAAATATCCAAGTTGTATTATACCAGAGATTAATAAGATCATGAAACTCTTTACTATTGGTTGCAAAATCAGAATAACTTGGGAAACGTTTGGCACTATATAGTTTTTTAAATTCCGAAATATCGAACAATGCCCCTTCACAAAACATAATCGTTCCATCAGCATAGGTAACCTTAAAGTTTTCCTCGCTATTCCTTTGTCTGTCGTAGTCCAGTGCAGTTAGATCAATCATGGTTTTTCTAAACTTTATAATGGTACCATATTCATCAACTTCATAATAGTCATTTTCTTTCGCCTTTTGAAATTCCTCAGACTGTTCCATGCGATTTTCTCTATCAGCATCACTTTCGCCTGACGTATATGTATCCAAAACAACCTTGTCTTTACTATACAATTTTCCATCGTTAAGATAATTTTCGTTTTTGGCTAAAGGACTGAAAGTACCTTCATAATATGAGTTGTCTGGAAACGTCAGTTTTCCTGTAAGATTTTTAACATCTTCGACTAATTTAGTCCAATCTAAGGGAAAAGGCTTACAAAAAACTATATCATTAATATGGCTGTCGCCAAATAAATATTTGTATGGAATTTGTCCAATGAATTTTTTTCCATCATTAAATACTTGTTCCAATAGAATATTTTCGCTATAGGGCGTGATCGGGGACAATTTGCTTCCATATCGAGTGCTGCTACCATCCGAAAACATGTTTCTTCCAAATATTCTTTGCTGACTACTTTTCTTTATATCATTGTAAGAAATACGAGCTTGATAGTTCACATATTCACCACTTGAATCATTGTTAATACTAAAACTATATAGACTAAATGACTTGTTTATAAAAAAACTCACTTCCATGGTTAAAATAGTTCCATCTGAAAGTATTATACGATAAAGATAATCATTCTCTTTTTTCAGCTCTTGCGTGCCTTCATCAAGCAACAACTCATATTGTACAAGAGGATAATCAACAAATGATGAATCTGGAAATACTTTTTGCCGAGACTCATAATAACGAGATAAGATATTAAAACCCACATTTGTAGGCACGGCTATATATGTAAAACGCCCCTGTGCTTTATTGTCGTTATTCTTAATATTGAAAAAATGTTCTGAGCGATTAATAACTCCAATAAGGCTATCTGATTGATTATACAATTTTCCATTATGCATATTTACTTCTATATAGTCATCATAAATTTCAACACTTGCTTTGCCCTCAAAGCTAAAAATGTTAGATCTTCCCTTAACAACTCCATCAACCATTTCCGTTCCCTGAAAAGTACCATTGAGAGTAAATAATGGATTGTCATAATCGCCTGAACTAAATATTTCAAGCACCCCATCACCTGCCATTTGTCTATTTTCAACAATTCCTTTATAAATGGCCATTTTTCCAAAACGAAGAGTTCTTTTTCTTTGTTTTGCTTCAGTAGTTGTACAAAAACATGACAAAACACACATGAAAACAATAGTGTGTGCTAAATACTTAAATAGATTCTTTTTGAACATATTGCGATTACTTAATTAATATAGTTAATGAGCAAATTAACAGATGGGCACAAAAATCTGCATTACCTATTCACAGGAGGTCTTTAAGTTGTTGTGGGAATATTAATGATAAAAGCTAAAAATAGCATCAATGTAATTATAAAGTATACTCCTTTACTCCCACAATTTTTAGGTTTACTAAATTTCCTCTAGATCAAGTATAATTCCGTATATCTTCGTTGTGCTAGTAATAGACTTTTTTATTGTATTAATCGTTTTCTTGTCTCCAATTATTTGGAAAGTTAACTCAATTCTATCCCCAACTTTGGCTTTTGAAATAGCCTTGTATGAAGACAGTCTATCTGTCGCATGAAACACTACATCATTGTCATTTACCTTGAGAGGATGATCAATGTCTATCCCTAATGTACATGATAATTCCTCACAATAGTATAAGGACAAGTCTTCTGCCTTAGTAATCATCACATTAACATTAAGGACAAGGGCGTCTTTTACTTTATTAATAACGTATGTGCCTGGTACTATTTCCAAGAAATCATCGACACCACCCCATGAGAAAACTTCTACTGAGTATTCACAATCTTCTGCAGACATTATAATTTTGGTAGATTTACTACCACACGAGGCTGTAGCTAAAATCGTAGCAAAGCAAAAAATAATTGTTTTAATAGCTTTCATTTTAATAAGATATTGTTCGTTTATATTTCTGTTTGTACTTTTTGTCTTGTAATAAAACACACAGCAAAAAACACCAACTATTTCCTAGTATTGAATGTTTTAATAATTATAATTTATCATCTAAAAGCACGACAAATGAAAGAAAGTTACGGATTTCTGTTTACCTATAATAGTATGTTTTTGCGAAAATTCAGTCTTTAACTTAATCTTTGTAATCATAGAAGCAAACTAAAAGCATACAAGTTGACAATCTGATTTCAAAAAACATATCACATCTTTTTGCCTCACGTAATCCGCGCTCTGTTACAATTCAGTCACAAATAGGAACATTTATCGCTAAAATAACCATGTTAATAGCCTTTACTCAAACTATCCCTATGGGGGAATTATCCAATAATGCTACCAATCAAAATCGTCGTCTAAATCATCAATTATGTTGTCCAATTGATCAGCCAAATCTTCAACTGAATCATCTAGCCTGTCAAATTGATCGCATAACTTTTCGTAACGAGACAATAGTCTTGAAGGAATTGTAAGGTTATCAAGTTTATCTTCAATATCATAAATCTTATCCACAAGGTCATCCAACCTCTCGAGTTCGGAAGAAGTGAACTTCCCTTTCTTAAATTGGTTAATCAATGATTGGAGAGTATTAATAAGTTGTTGATATTCATCAATAAGCTTGGAAACCACTTCGTCGTCTGTCAAAACTGTCTCAGAAGGATTTAAGGGAGTATTTGTTCCCGAATCATAATCAGAGCTATAGTCGGACACCTCTAGTTCCGAAGTTGTTTTTGAGCTCCTTCCTCCACAAGATATAAAAAAGAAAGCCGATAATGACAATGTCAAATAGAATAATATTTTTTTCATAGTAATTAAGAAATTTGGGGTAAATGAATACATAATTAATTGTTAGTGACTCATATAAAACACTTCACTTAAAGTGACACTTATAGGTGCAGTTGTTCTTTATTACTGTTAACATAAGTTGTGGACTATGACTATTATCAGTGAGCATATGATTTTATGATCTTATTATGCTTTTTGACACAAAACCAATATATCTATATAATAATGTGCTGTTATGTGGTTACAAGATAAGGAGCGCCTCTGTAATTTTAACTGCATTATATCTGCGTGTATTTTCTTTAGCTTTAATAACGTCAACTAACCACCAAATACCCAGAGTTATCCAACCAAACAATAACTTACAGATACCACTACCCACTTTCCCTAATACAAATCTATCAACACCGAATCCACCTAAAAAGAATGATAGAATTAGAACAGTTGTTGGATTTTTGAGTTTTTGCAAGGATGCCATTACAACATCGAATTTATCATCATCCATCTTTTCCAATGAAGACTTTACCGAGGCTATAGCAATAGGATCAACCTTGTCTTGCATTTGCATACAAATTAAATTTACTTTGTTAGTGTCCATAGTACTAATATTAATTAATTAATGATTGAAATAAATGAGGATTTTCAATTTTGTTTGATATTGTTTTAGATCAACTTTATATTGTAATTGCAAAGAAAAGCACCCTTTGCTTCAAAAGTAGCAAAGACATCCACTCTAACAAGAACATTCTGTTAGAAAAGCACAGAAAGTAAATATCTAAATTGTAAAAGGATTGGCGACTATCAGATGAGTCGCAAGAAAGAACACTCGGCACACCAGCGAAGAGAAGGGAATTTCCTACCCCCCCCCCCACGCAATTTTTTGTGTTTCAATATATTAGCCGAGTTTAACATAGAATAAACGAAGTGTTTTCACTAAGGTCTGGTAACAAATGTAGTAAAATCGATTGGATCTTCCAAATTAATTCTCGTGTAGCCCTCTGGTTATCATGCCAAAAAGAAGCAGCCTGAAAAGAAATGTAAGTTTCTTTCAGGCCGCTCAATTATTCTCTAAACCTATTTTAATACTTGTCGCTGTTCTTCTACACTAAGATCAAAATAATTATTCATACGCCCTTTTTATTATATTTCTAATCCACACAGGCATTTGCTTAAAGTCCGCTATTACGGACTCTTTTGGCTCATTTTTCAACAATTCGCCAATTCGCTTGACATGCCACTCTTCTACATTTTCTTTCTTTAATGACCTAAGGGCGGAGGTGATCAACATCGCTAAACGATTTTGAAATGAGATGTTTTTGGGAACCCTGTTCTTAAAGGTTATGCCACTTCCATTAGATAATGGGATATACCTTTCAGAACCATCCGTAAGAAAGACATAATTCATTGGCACCTGTGTCGAAAGGCCAAGTACATTCAACGCATAAGCTCCTGAGGGGACTATTGTCGCTTGATCTCGTCTTGCTATAGCTTCTGCTATTTGTTCGGATGAGGGGTAGATGATTCCCAGACCTAATTTTTCTTCTATTTCGGGATAGCAGTACACACCTTGTGCTACCCGAATTATTTTGCCTTCTTTATGAAGTCTCGTTAAGCTCTGCCTAATAGCATCCGGTGAGCCGAGGCCAATGAAATCGTCAGGAAAGAAAATACTTCCCTTCCCCAATTTCATTATTTGTTGCTTTATTTTTGATGCTACAGTAGCCATTAAAAACTATTTTGTCACAAAAATAAGTGATATTTGTGACAATACAAAAAATATTTAACCTCTAACAAAAAAAATCCTACGAAAACAACATTTCCGTAGGACTTTCAGTCTGAATAATCACGTTCAGCCGATGTCTTTCAAAAAGCAATAGGTAACAGCCGATTGGATTAGTAAATTACCACAAAACTTCGATCAATTTCTTGAAGTTATACTCTCGTGCTCTATCTTGAACAGTAAACAGGTCCACCAGCCACCAAATACCGCAGCCACCACCGGTGATAAGCTTTAAAACACCCAATCCAGTGTCACCAAGCATAAATCTGTCAATTCCAAGTTGGCCTAAAAAGATGGAAATGAGCAACATTACCGTTGGATTTTTGTATTCGTAAAAACGAATGAGATCGCTCTTCGAGTCCGGAGTAGCAGCTAGTCTATCTCGAATAGTCTGGATATTAGCAGAAGGGAAATACTCCCCTTTAATAGAAAGAAATGAGTCAATTTTTTGATTTTCCATAACGTAGCAATTAAGTGTTAGGTATAATGTGTTAAATTCTTGTCCTTCAATGCATTGGCCTACCGGCCTTAGAATGTGCGAAGTTTTTCTATCAGGTTTAAATGCGAATTTGATGAAATTATTTGAAATTTCCAAATCTATTATCTCGTAACCCACTGACTTGCACTACAAAAAGAGCGGCCTGTAAAAGATCAAATTAACTCTTTTCAGGCCGCCCATATATGTCTAACGATATAACTATAAATTTTTCAGTAAAAAATATGAACAGAAGAACCTCTACGGATTCATCAAATCCGTATTCACAAATCGGATAATGTCGTAGATGGATTCGATGGCGGCGTCGGCGGGGCCGCCAGGTTCGATGAGTTTGGCTTTGTTGTAGGCATTTATTGCATCACCCCAAAGTTGCTGGCGACGGTAAATGCCACCAAGCAGATACCAGGCGTGTGCACAGCCGGGGTCTTTCTTCAAGTACTCATTGAGGGAGTCGTAGGCCTTATCTATCTTGCCGTCCCTCAGCATTGTTTCTATTTCCTTTAGTCCTGCCATATCATACAATTCCTGAAAATCCCATGAATGCCATTGCCATGATGCCGGCAACTATCAGTGAGATCGGAACCCCTCTGAAAGCCTTGGGAACATCGTTAAGCTCAAGTTGCTCCCTGATGCCTGCAAAGAGGGTTATTGCAAGACCGAAACCGAGAGCGCTGGCCACGGCATAAACTACCGACTGGCCGAGATTGAGCATATGGGGATCTCCGCCGAAGGTAAATTCATTGTTTACCACTAGCAGAGCCACTCCCAGTACGGCACAGTTGGTAGTAATCAGGGGCAGGAAAATACCAAGGGCCTGATAAAGTGCAGGACTTATCTTCTTTAGTATAATCTCCACCATCTGCACAAGGCCGGCAATTACGAGTATGAAACTCACCGTCTGAAGAAAACCTATGCCGAGGGGAACAAGCACATAGTACTGGAGCAAGTAGGTCACCAGGGTTGAGAGGGCCATTACGAAGGTCACCGCAGCCGACATGCCGAGAGCGGTGTTGACCTTCTTGGATACTCCGAGGAAGGGACACACGCCAAGAAATTGCGACAACAGGATGTTGTTGACAAATACGGCGGATATGATGATAATTATATATTCCATGGTTATGCCTTTTTAGCGGTTACTTTTTTGAACAATACTATGAGATATGCGAGCACTATAAATGCACCCGGGGCAAGGACGAATGCGAGTATTCCATCTCCATCTATGAATTTCCACCCGAAGATCGAGCCGCTGCCGAGGAGTTCACGTACGAAGCCGAGAATGGTCAAGGCAATTGTAAAACCTAGTCCTACCCCAAGTCCGTCGCAAGCTGAGTCAATTACGGAGTTTTTATTGGCAAATGCTTCAGCACGACCAAGTACGATGCAGTTAACCACAATCAGCGGAATAAAGAGCCCCAGGGTCTCATAAAGTGAGGGAAGATATGCCTGAAGAAGCAGTTGTACTATTGTCACGAATGCTGCAATCACTACGATATAAGAGGGAATACGCACCTGTTCGGGAATAAGCTTCGCAATCGCGGAGATGGTCATATTTGAGAGCACGAGTACAAAAAGGGTAGCAAGACCCATACCCATACCGTTGATAGCCGATGTGGTAGTGCCCAACGTCGGACACATACCGAGTATAAGAACAAATGTGGGATTGTTCTTTATGATACCGTCAATTATCAATTTCAATTTTCCCATGGCTGCTGCTGTTTTTGAAGTTCAACAAATACCTTGTAGGCTGCTTCAACACCTTTGAGGAAAGCTCTTGAGGTGATGGTTGAAGCGGTAATAGCGTCAATCTCTCCGCCATCTTTGGTGACGGTGAGGTTGGAAGAAGCGGGATTTTTGCCCACTATTTGAGTTCTGGTGGGGATTTCACCGGTAATCTTTGCACCGAGTCCGGGAGTTTCCGCGTGGGAAATCACCGATGTATTGTAGATTGTACCGTCTGCATTGAAGCCAACCATCATTTGGATGGGGCCTCCAAACCCGGATGCTTTTACTTTGATGGCATAACCGACGATATTGCCGTTCACTTTTGCAGGATATACCACGCTGCCCTCCACCTCCATCATCTCTTCCGAGGGGTTATTGTCACATTCGGGAACAACGGCTTTGATGGCGTTGTTGATTTTGGCCAGTTCCGCAGCCTCAATAGGAGCTTTTGTTACGGAATATACTACCCCGAGCAGTGCAGAGCAAATGAGGCAGATAACCGACAGAGTTATCACCATATTTTTGAAAGAGGATTCCTTAGCCATGATTCACCTCCTTCGCGTATCTCTTGGGTTTACAATATTTATTGAGAAGAGGAACAGCCATGTTCATAATGAGAATGGCAAACGAAACGCCCTCAGGATATGCTCCGAAATAACGGATAAGCACAGTAATGACACCGATGCCAAAGGCATATATTACCATACCCTTGACGGACATCGGCGATGTCACGTAGTCGGTCGCCATGAAAATGGCTCCAAGCAACACTCCTCCTGTGAAGATATTGAACAGAGGACCTGTATAGATATCGGGGTTGATCATATTGAAAATCCAGGTCATCAAAGCAATGGTTCCCACGATAACAAGCGGAATATGCGGCCTGATGACTCTCCTGATTAGGAGATAGACAAATCCGAGAATAAGTGCAAGTGCCGATACCTCACCAACCGAACCCCCGATCTTTACGAAAATCATCTCCTTAAATGAGAATTCATTTGCAGCAAAAATCTCGGGAAGTGTGAGTCCGGCCGCCAGGCCTTCCTTGGTAATCGCCAGAGGGGTTGCACCCGTGAAAGCATCAACGCCTGTCCTGAACCATGACTCCGGTATCGTCCAGTCGGTCATTAATGTCGGGAATGAGATTAACAAAAATACGCGTCCCACGAGGGCAGGGTTGAATATATTTTGTCCCAGGCCGCCGAAAGTCATCTTAACGATGCCGATTGCGACGATTGCACCTATTGCAACAAGCCACCAGGGTGAACTTGGTGGAAGGTTGAGCGCCAGAAGACAACCGGTAACCGCTGCAGACAAATCATTGATGGTTACTTTTGTCTTCAGTATGAATTTTTGGATTAAATATTCGACCAAAACGCAGGAAATGGCACCCACAAGCACCAATTTGATTGCCGAAAATCCGAAGAAATAGACGGAAACCAGCAAGGAAGGCGCAAGGGCTATCAGCACATCCCTCATAAGAGAGTGTGTATTCTCCTTTACATGCAGGTGAGGGGCACCGGATACTAAAAGTCTTGCCATAGTTTAGTGTTTTACAGATCTGTTACGCATTATATTCATAACCTCCGCCTTGCTTACCCTGATAATGTCAAGCAAAGGAATATGTGCAGGACAGGAGTATAGGCAACATCCGCATTCGATGCAGTCATGGATTTTCTCTTTCTCGAGTTCATCATACATACCGCCTATGCGGGAAAGTTTATTAAGAAGATAGGGTTCCAGACCCATTGGGCAGGCATCGATGCATTTACCGCACCTGATGCAGTTGCTCTCCTCCTTTCTCTTGGTCTCAGCTTCGGTAAGAAACAATAACGCAGAGGTCGCCTTGAGAGTGGATGCCTCCAAGTTTGCCACGGCTTTGCCCATCATAGGACCTCCGCTGACGAATTTGGCTGCATCTTTTGGAAGACCTCCGATGGCATCGAGCATTTTAGAGAATGGAGTACCTATCCTCACGAGGAAATTCCTCTGATGAAGGACACAGCTGCCGGTGAGGGTAATTACATTGTCAATGAGAGGTTTATTCTTCTGGACAGCCTCATAGACCGCCAACGAGGTACCCACATTCTGCACTACCGCACCCACTTCGATAGGAAGCGCCAGCGAGGGTACCCTGCGACCTGTAAGTGCCTCAATTAGCTGCTTTTCTCCACCCTGCGGGTATTTTTTATCCAGAACGACTACCTTCATACCCGGATGAGAAGAGGCCGCCTTTATTATGGAAATGATGGCCTCGGGCTTGTTCTCCTCGATGCCTATGTAGCATTTCTCCACATTGAGTGCCTTCATCATAATTGCAGCGCCTATGGCGATTTCATCGGGACGCTCCCTCATTATCCTGTCGTCGGATGTGATATAGGGCTCACATTCGGTTCCGTTGATGATGAGCCATTCGGCCTTTTTATCCTTTGGGGGATTAAGCTTGATATGGGTGGGGAATGCGGCTCCGCCGAGTCCCACGACGCCTCCATTCTTTATTTTTTCAAGAATCTCTTCTGCAGAAAATGGAATCTCTCTTACGATGCCCTTGCTTCTGTCAATCTCTTCGCACCACTCATCGCCTTCTACGGCAATTACAACGTGCATTACGGGTATGCCCGCAAGGTCTCCTTTGGGCTCGACTGCAGTCACCGTACCCGATACGGATGAATGTACGAAACTTGAAATAAATCCTGTCGGCTTACCGATGACCTGGCCTACCTTGACCTTGTCACCTTTCTGCACTACAGGCTCAGCCGGAGCACCAAGATGTTGTGCCATAGATATATAAGCCACATACGGAAGAGGAAATGTTTCGATTTGAGCATCGCGTGAGAATTTGTTCTCTTTAGGGTGGATACCACCTATTGAAAATGTACGTTTCATATCTGTTCCTCCCTAACTTTCATTATTTACAATAGGACTCTGCCCCTCTTCTTGCCTAGGTGCAACAGGCACCTTTATGGGGAAATTGACAGCCCAAATGGCTTTGGTGGGACATTCATCAAAGCACTTGCGGCAAAGCTTGCACTTGGAAGGGTCGATGTAGGCTAAATTGTTTTCAATGGTAATTGCGTCAAAAGCACACACCTTGGCACATTTACCACAGCCGATGCAGCTCACTGAGCAGGCCTTCCGGGCAATTGCACCCTTATCCTTGCTCGAACAGGAGACATAAACCCTGCGATTTTTCGGACCTCTGGGACGAAGTTCGATGATGGACTTTGGACAGGCACTGACACATAGACCGCAGGCTACGCACTTCTCCTCATCAACCTCCACTATGCCGCGTCTTTCGTCGATGTGAATGGCATCAAATTTACAGACAGCCACGCAGTCGCCCTTACCCAGACAACCATACTTACAGCCGGTATCTCCGGAATAAAGCGAAGCCATCACCTTGCAGGAGGCATACCCGTCAAAAATGTTGGTCTTTGCTCGGTTGTCTAAAGTACCGTGACACTTGATGACAGCCACCCTCGGCTCGGTTTTGACTGCTTCCTGACCAAGAGCAGCCGCAATTTTTTCCAAAGTGGCATCACCGCCGACCGGACAGAATAGCGAACCGATCGCCGGGGCTTTCACAACCTCTTCGGCGAATGCGCGGCATCCAGCCAGACCGCATCCGCCACAATTGGCTCCGGGGAGCAAGGACTCAATTATGTCTACCCTCGGATCCTCTTCAACCTTAAACTTTTGTGCCACCAGGTAGAGGACCACCGAAAAGAGCAGTCCGAGCGCCACCAGACAAACAATCGTGTAAATAATTGTTGTAATCATTTGGATAGTTTCTCAATAGAAAAAGTAAAGTCTTTGGATATTATGTTTTTGAATAGATAGATGAATAAATAATAGACCGCAAGTATTGCGAGGACAGTTATGCCGGTAATCAGTTCGCTTACCCCGATCTTTGTAAAGACAAAAATGGTAGCTATAAGCAGTATCAGAGGCACCACATAGCAAATCCAAATAGCTCTGGCACCGAGAGATGCCTTGAGAAACACTTTAACCTCCTCCCCGACCTGATAATCACAGGCAAGAGTCGATATGGATTGGGGAATATCGATTGTTCTAATGGATTCATCAGATGCAATACAGACACCTTTGGCGTGACAGGCCGCACAAGCCGACTTGTTGAGTATTTCAACCGTAATGAACTCGCCGGTAACGGAGGTCACAACACCAGGGTGTTCTATATTATCTGTTTTTTTAGCCATTATTCCGTTTTGATGAGACTTGTCAAGGGATATTTGACGCCCTCATATTGGCCGATACGGCCATTTATAGCACCTACTGCAACCGGTGCCGAGAAGAAAATGGGCAGTTTGTTGGCATCATCAGTTAGCCAGATAAATACCTTCTCCTCGCCATAGAAAACACTTTCTCCATCCCCTTCGCCGAATGAGAATACGGAAGTCTCTTCATCCTTGGTACGCCCTTTCTTGGGATTTACGGCAATTGCCAGCTTGATGGCATTGAAAGTGCCCACTTTGGCCACTCTCTTCTGTTCACGGCCCACAAAACGTACACGTATGTCGAGGACATCCTTGTCGAGAGCAATGGTAAAAGGTGCCGGAGGTCCCTTTTCGAGTTTGTCGAAATCGAGACATCTCACGGTAAAAAAGATATTGATGATGTCGCGGATCACAACGTCTTCGTAAAAAGTAGTATCCCTGCGGGGACGACCTTTCTTATCCACGATGGCATTGAGAGTTTTGCCGTCATCTTTCCACTTATACCAGTTCTTGGCAAAAAAGTTCCCCTCGTTGACATCTCTGTGAAAATAGAGAGGCGAAAGGTCCTTGACATAGAACTTTGATTCATAAATATCCCTCACCTTGAAGAATGAATCCCAGAATTTAAAGGTGGAGGCATGGGCCAACAGATGATAATATGGTTCTTTGCCCTCCTCAGACTTTTCAGTAAAAGTAAACTTTACGCTGGCAATGTCGGCACTGAAGCCCCATTTGTAATGTACAATCAGCTCCATGTTTTCACCGCTCCGGAAAGGATACTCCTTATTCTGTGCGGTAGCGCCCACTGAAAATGAAAAGAAAATAAGTGACAGTAGCGCAAAATATATTTTTTTCATCAAATAATCGGTTTAATTAAAATCATCACTCGGTCCCAATCCGGCATAATCAAACGGTTCCGCGCTATTCATCTTGGAGCCGTGATATTCGGTACGGATCATCGGGTCACCCGGCAATACGTCATCTATATCCACAAATCGTACCCTATCCGACTCAAACTTCATCGGAACATCTCCAACCGCACCGTTTCTATGTTTTAAAATGATAATTTCGGTGCCTCCGGTAACTATATCATCAGAAGGAAGGCCCACTTTTTCCGGACGGTGGATAAACATTACAATGTCGGCATCCTGCTCGATGGCCCCCGACTCGCGAAGGTCACTCAACTGAGGACGCTTGTTGCCGCCACGTGTCTCCACTGAACGGTTGAGCTGCGAAAGAGCTATGATGGGAACATTGAGTTCCTTGGCAATGGATTTAAGGGAGCGGGAAATGGCCGACACTTCCTGCTCACGCATACCGCGAAGGTCAGGGGGTCCCGTCATCAACTGCAGATAGTCTATTATAATGATTTTCACTTTGTTGTTATTGACAAGGCGGCGCGCCTTGGAGCGAAACTCATAGATGGAGAGTGACGGCGTGTCGTCAATCCACAATGGGGACTTGGAGAGTCTCGCCACTCCTTCGTTGAGCTGTATCCACTCGGCATTAGTCATTTTTTTGGCTCCGCGGATCTTTTCGGCTTCAAGCCCTGTCTCCCCTATCATCACTCGCTTGACAAGCTGTGTGGCGGGCATCTCAAGTGAAAAGAATGCCACGGGAACATTGTGGTCAATGGCCATATTGCGTGCCATAGTGAGCACAAACGCAGTCTTGCCCACGGAAGGGCGTGCCGCTATAATGATCAGGTCAGACTTTTGCCAACCGAAAGTGATCTTGTCAATACCGGTAAAACCGGAAGGAATACCACTGAGTCCATCCTCTCTTTGCTGACTGCTCTCGATCTCAGTAATAGCCTGTTGTATAATATCCTTTATCGGAGAAGTCTCGCGGCGCATATTGCGCTCCGCAAGCTCAAACACCTCTTTTTCTGCGGTATCCACCAGGTCATCGACTGTCATCGAATCATCGAAAGCGTTCTTCTGGATCTTGTACGAGATGGAGATGAGTTCCCTCTGTATAAATTTCTGAAGGAGAATTTTGGTGTGATAATCAATGTGAGAGGCAGCTCCTATTTTAAGAGTAAGCTGGCTCAGATATGCCGTACCGCCGATCTCATCGAGATCTCCGCTTTTGCGCAACTCGTCAGATACCGTGAAGATATCTACGGGGTCATTGCGTTTCGAAAGAGTGGTTATTGCATCGTAGATCTTGCGGTGCGCATCTTTGTAGAAGCATTCGGCAGAGAGCTGGTCAAGGACATCGACCACTACATCCGGCTCCAATAGGAGTGCTCCGAGGACGGCCTCCTCAATATCAATAGCCTGCGGTGGAACTCTACCTCCCAGCTCTTCGCCGAGAATAGCCAGATCCACCTTCTTGTCCTTTTTCCTGTAATCTGTCTTTGCCATATCAGACTTATTCTTCTTGCTTATCCGGTGATTTAACAAGGATGCGACCGCAGTGCTCGCAGATGATCATTTTCTTGCTTTCAATGACATCGAGTTCTCTCTGGGGAGGAATATTATTGAAACAACCTCCGCAGGCACCTCTTTCAACAGTTACAACGGCAAGTCTGTTTTTTGCGCCTTTGCGCACACGTTCATAAGCATTAATAGCCCTCTCATCAAGAATGGCAACCAGAGAAGCACGCTTTTTAAGAAGTTCCTCCTCCTCTTTAGCGGTCTCTTCGGTAATGGATTTGAGTTCCTCTTCCTTATCGGCCAGGTCCACCTGCCTGCCTGCCAGAGCCGTTTTGGACTCTTCAAGAGAGAGTTTCTTCTCGGCAATGATGGCAATACCTTCTTTTATGTTTTTCTCAGAAACACTTATCTCAAGTTCCTGATACTCGATTTCCTTTGAAAGAGATTCGAACTCACGATTGTTCTTGACATCATTGCGCTGTTCCTCATACTTGGCTATCGCCTTTTTAGACTCCTCTATCTGGTGCTTGTATTCAGTGTTGTATTTTTCAATCTCCTTGATATCTGCCAGAGTGTTTGCAATGCGGGTCTTGAGCCCCTCAATTTCATCTTCAAGGTCCTCTACCTCAAGCGGAAGTTCACCTCTGAGCAGATAAATCTTGTCAATTTTAGTGTCAATGTTCTGGATTTGATACAAAATCTGAAGTTTCTGCTCCATCTCCTTTGCATCGGTTTCGCCGGAATGGGTTGAAAGCGAAACAAAGGTTTCCCGCTGGTCGATAGGAGTAACCACTTTTGTTGCCTTTTTTGTAGCCATATACTTAAAAGTAAAATATTGGATTGTTATTATTATTCCAGAAAGTGTGGATTGCAAAGGTAGGAATTTTTTTGCTAAGAATTTCATACAACTTATCCACAATATCCCTCTCGCTCTCATAATGTCCGATATCCATCACCATAAAGCCCTCAGGGCAGAAAAAATGGTGGTACGAAATATCTCCGGTGATGAAAAGTTGCACACCTGCTTCCATCGCCTGAGGAATGAATGAGGAACCGCTACCCCCGCAGACTGCAACTTTTGAAACCGGTTCTCCAACAAGCCGCGAACTGCGCAAACGCTCTATGCCGAAAGCCTGCTTGACAAATACAGAGAGCTCCTCCGGCTCTACCGGAGAAGGTAGCTTGCCTATAAGAGCCAGCGAAGTCTCGTCAAGAGGTGCGATATCCCGCAAACCCAGTCGCTGTGCCATCAGAGCGGTCACTCCGCCTTCGGCTTTGTCAGCATTAGTATGCGCGGAATAAATGACGATACCGTAAGTAATTGCAAGAATGATACACTTGCCGATAAAAGTATCGGGATTGATCTTTTTGATGCCGGAAAAAATCAGCGGGTGGTGAGTTATGATCATATTCGCATCCGCAGCCACCGCAGCCTCTATCAACTCCGGAGTGCAGTCAAATCCGATCATCACGCCCTTTATCTCCTGCTCCGGAGATCCTATGCAAAAACCCGAGTTGTCCCAAGGCTCCTGCGTACCAAGGGGGGCGAATTCCTCGATAATAAGTGCTATATCTTTTGCTTTCATATCAATATCGGGAACTAAAGTGACTTATTGACCTCTACCAGTGTGGCGCGAATATTTCTGAGTCTTTCTATGGCCTCACTCCGGCGGTCAACCTCATCCACGCCCAAACGCAACCGTTTGCGAGCACCCTCAAGTGTCATACCCTGATCTTTCACGAGACGGGAGATATTCTTGAGTGCAGCAATGTCGGCTTCGCGATAAAGGCGGTTACCCTTATTATTGCGGTCGGGACGCACATATTCGGAAAAGGTGTCCGACCAGAAACGAATAAGTGAGACATTGACGTCAAACATCTTTGCCACCTGGCCTATAGTATAGTAATGTTGTCCTGTCATCTCTTATTAATCCATCGATTGTCCGGTGCTGAGTGCAATCATCATCATCTCCTGGTAAGCCGATGGAGTGATGTCGGCAAAAAAGTAATTAATCGGATCTACATGGTTGCCGTCGACGATCACCTCATAGTGAAGATGGGGAGCAAATGACGTGCCGCTATTGCCGACTCTGCCTATAATATCCGACTGTTGCACTTGCTGTCCCTTTTTAACCATAATCTCCTGGAGATGCGAATAAGTTGTGACTATGCCCCCTGAATGGGTTATCTCGATACGTCTGCCCCAGGCCGTGGTCCCCCTTGTGACAAATGTGACTGTTCCGGAGGCAGCGGCAAGCACTTCAGTACCCACCGGGGATAGTATGTCAAAACCGGTGTGCAGGCGAAGCGTCTTGTAAAAAGGGCTGAACTTATTGCCCACCGAAGCCCCGGTTCTGGCTATGGAGAAATTCTTTACGGGAATGATTGAAGGAATGGATTGCCAGTCAGTCTCTCCGGCAGATAAGCGGTGATAAATATTTTCTATGGAAGTATTGATTCTTCCGGAGATAGATTCAAGACGGGATGCACGGATGTTGACATTCCAGATGAGGTCATTTTCATCCTCTTCGTAAATGGTACCCATATCCATGCGACCGGTATCACGACCGATCATATAGGTTGGTGGAGCGGACTGAAAGATGTCGTTATATATCTGTCGATCTCTTGCCTCAAGCCCATCTACAACGCTCTCTACAATCTCTATCTGTTCCTTCATCCTATCGTATTCGCGCTCCATATAATCCCTTTCGGCAATCAATTGCTTTTCACGGTCTGTGCTAAAGAATATGGAATAGATAGCATAATAGATTACGGCGACAAGCAAACTGAAAAGTACATACTTGCCTACAACAAGAAGAGCCCTCCAGATGGAGAACTTCTTTTTGTCAAATCTAAGTTCTTTTTTGTTGTATAAAAATTTGGCCATACCTTACTTGCGGTCTTTACCCGCAAGAATCATGCTCTGATATTCTTCAGGAGAAATTTCATGGTCAAAATAGTTGCAAGGATTGACAGCCTTGCCCTTATAGATCACCTCATAATGGAGATGTACGCCCTTTGAACGGCCTGTACTACCCATCTTACCCACCTGTTCGCCGCGACTAACTCTTTGGCCCGGTTTTACAGTAGCCTGTTTGAGGTGTGCGTAACGTGTCTTGTAACCGAATCCGTGGTCCACGACCACCTGGTTGCCATAACCGAAGAAATTGTAGCATACCTCGACCACAAGACCGTCACCGGTAGCATATATGGGTTCGCCGGTCTTGCCGGAAATATCTACACCCTTATGCATTCTAATGCTCTTTGTGAAGGGATCTGAACGATATCCGAACCTGCTTCCCAGTCTGTTGCGCGGATGTGTCGACACTGGGAAAATCGAGGGAACACAGGATGCCATATCTCCGGCCCTCTTAGCCAGAAGGGCAACCTCATCAAAGGAACGTGATTGTACGGCGGCCTTCTTGGAGAGTATGTCAAGCTTCATCGCAGATGAGATGAGGATATCCGAATGTTCGAAATGCTCCAGATGTGAATATCTGTCCACTCCACCGAATCCCGCATCACGCACCTCGGAAGGTATCTCTTCCATACCGAAAATCGGACGATAGACAATATTGTCTCTCATCTCTATTTCCATAAGTGTACGATGCTTTTCATCGAGTTTCTGGTTGAGACCTTTGATTTGTGAGAGCAATTCCTGATTGCGGCTCTCGAGTATCATCGTTTTGGGTGTCTTCAGTAGAAGAACTTCCGAATAAAGCCAGAAGTATGCCAAAAAGCAGATAAAACCAAGACCTAACACCACGGAACATCTTAACAATCTGCTCTTTACGGTCGGTTTTACTACCTCATAAGAAAGTGTTTCCTCGTTAAAAATGTACTGTTTTTTACCTAACATAATTAAATAACACCATTTTATAACCCTGCAAAATTACAAAATCTGGATAAATAAACTAATTTTGTGACGAAAAATCATATTTTATTAACAAGATATTAACAATTTAACCATATGACATCCAAC
>JAGONS010000068.1 GCA_017992915.1 Bacteroidales bacterium
GGCTAGGCTGGATGGTGCCCAGACCAGGGCCGCCACGCATCACATTGACTACGAGACAGGGAAGTTCGCAGCCTGCGAGGTAGCTGAGGCCTTCGCACATAAGGCTTATGCCGGGGCCGCTGGAGGAGGTCATAACCTTTTTGCCGCAGCAGGCTCCGCCATAGACCATATTGATCGAAGATGTTTCACTCTCAGCCTGGAGTACTACCATACCTGTGGTCTCCCAGGGTTTTTCTAGCATCAGCGTCTCCATCACCTCCGACTGGGGAGTGATGGGATAGCCGAAATAGCCGTCACAACCGCAGTTTATTGCAGCGTATGCGATGGCTTCGTTTCCTTTCATTAAGATCTTTTCTGCCATATCTGTAATTTTAGATTTTGACACGATAAACCGTGATTACGGCGTCCGGGCAGACGGTAGCACAATTAGTGCAGCCGGTACAGTTTTCCGGATTAGCCATATATAGATAGTTGTAACCTTTACTATTTACCTCTTTAGAGAGGGCGATAGTACCGGTTGGACAATTAGGGATGCATACTCCGCATCCTTTGCATTTCTCGGTATCAACCGTGATAGCTCCTTTGATTGCCATATACTTTTAGTTTTATTGGTTTTTAAATATTTATTTGCCTGAATAAAAATTGAATCCCTTGGTAACGCCATCGACGATTGAATTCCACCTGAATGCAATGCCAATTAGGCAAATGATGCCTATCCATATAAGCGCCTTTGTGGTGTTGCTCTGAGAACGGTACCAGTTTCCGATTCTTTTAAACATAAACTATTATTTTTCTATCCTGATCCTTGCATCTACGGCAGTAACGCTCTTTTGGTTGCCCATAAGAGGATTTATATCCATTTCAAATATCTCCGGAGCACAACTGCAGAGTGCGGAGACTCGGCGGATGGTCTCGTTGAATATTGCTTCATTGACCCCCTCCTGACCGCGTACTCCTTCAATCAATTTGTAGCTGCGCAGGTGGCGGATCATCTCCTCTGCTTCAACTGCAGAGATGGGGGAGATGCCATAAGAAATATCTTTTAGCACCTCTATATAGATGCCTCCAAGACCGCACATCACCAGATGGCCGAACTTATCTTCTCTTTTGGCACCTACAAAGAGTTGGGTGCCGCTGATCATCGGCTGGAGCAGCACTCCGACGCAACCGTCGATTCTCATCATGCTTTTGTACTCCATTTCGAGTGTGTGATCGTCGCAGATGTTGAGTACTACTCCTCCTACATCGCTCTTATGCACCGGGCCTACCACCTTCATAACCAATGGCCAACCTATCTCCCTTGCCGCTTCGATAGCCTCCGGATAAGTGGAGACCACCAATTCTTTGACTCTGTTAATGCCTGCAGCATCCAGGATTTCCTGTGTTTTCTCCGGTGAGAGGTAGCCGTTGCTGCTGTTGTCGATGATCCTACGGATTTTCTCCTTGTCGACAGGGGGGTGCTCGTTGCAGAAAATGGGTTCTGGTATGTTCACTGTTTTTGCGAAGCAGGAGCCGAATATCACTTCTTCGGGGAATGTGATGCCACCTTTGCTCTTGAACTGCTCTATCTCATCTTTTGCATTGACTACGGAGGTCAGAATCGGGAATATGGGCTTTTTGCAAATCTTCTGCTTATCCAGTATCGTATCATAGGCGTCGTCACTTGAAACAAGGCCCGGATTACCGAATATAACCGCCATGCTATCTACGTCAAAATCATTCTCACAGGCATCGATAATCTTACCGAGTTGGGCTGCAGTACCGGTAGCAAGAAAGTCAATGGGGTTGGAGACGGAAGAGCCGGGGTATAATTCATTGAGAAGTGCTTGAGCCTTCGCTCCCTCAAAATTTGGAATCTCTATATCATTGGAAGATAGCACATCCGTAAGCATCACCGCAGGGCCGCCCGCATGGGTGATGATAGCCATCTTACGCCCTTTGACTGCATTGAACATCAGTATCGCAGCCGTAGTTACAAGTTCCGTGCGACTATAACATCTGATGACGCCCGCCTTACGGAAGAGTGCGCTTACCGCCTTATCCGGAGAGGCCATCGCACCGGTATGTGAGGATGCGGCACGAGAGCCGGCCTCACTGTATCCTGATTTGATTGCTACCACCCTTGCACCCTTGCGGTATAGCGAGTATGCATGTTTGAGAAACTTCTTGGGATCATTGATGCTCTCGATATAAAGCATTTTTACCGGTGAACTTTTTCCGTGCACATAGGATTGGTCGAAGTACTCAAGCATATCCTCAACTCCGATCTGAGCGGAATTGCCAATGGAAAAAATAGAGGAGAACTTCAGTCCGAGTTGAATTGCGAGCTCGAGGATGAATACTATAGTAGCTCCTGACCCCGAAACAAAATCAATTCCACTGTGGGATAGGCTAGGGATGGGTTTTGTGAATACTCCTGTATATGCGGGAGTTATCACTCCAACACAATTTGGGCCAATAAGTGCGGCTCCGACATCGTTAGCCATGGCAACAATCCTGTGTTCGTATTCCGCTCCCTCTTTGCCGTCCTCGGCAAATCCTGCGGAAATGATAATGATGGCACCGCAATTTTTCTTGTAGCAAAGATTTTCAACCACATCCACACACAACTTGGCCGGTATGGCAAGAATGGCAAGGTCCACTTCCGGGATACCATCAATGGTGAGGAATGTCCTGCAGCCTCGGATTTCTCCTGAAGCTTTGGGGTTAACTACGTAAATGTTCCCTTGAAACCGTGTAGAAAGGAGGTTTTCGAGAATAGCTCCTCCGGGCTTGTGTATATCTTCACTGCCTCCTACAACGACAATACTTTTTGGTGAAATCAGTTGTTTTGTGATCATCAAGTTCAAAGTTTATCTTGCAAAGTTATGAATTATAATCCAAAATATCAATATTAATTAAAAAATCATATTAAAATATGCTTTTCATTACAATTTGTAACTTAATGCCCTATTATTTGTGATATATAGCAAAAAATACCATTATAATTGTGACAATATGGATCTTTTTTGTTAATTTTGTTCAATTTTAGATATTAAATTATATGAGTACGATTTTGCTTAAGCAGGTTGCATTGAAGGGTAAACAAAAGGATATCCTCATTAAAGGCAATAGGATTGCGGTCGTAGCGGACTCGATTCCCGTAAATGCGAAGAGAGAAATCGACTGCACCGGAAAAAGTGTCATTCCGGGTTTTGTAAATATGCATACCCATTCGGCTATGTCGTTGATGCGTGGCATCAGTGAAGATGTCCCGCTGTCGGAGTGGCTCAACAAGATTTGGGCAGTAGAGAAACACCTTCAAAAGGAATATATCTATTGGGGTGCCAAGCTTGCAATCCTCGAGATGATAAAGAGCGGCACTACCTGTTTTCTCGATATGTACTGGATGTCGCCGCAAGTTGCGCAGGCTGTTGAGGAGATGGGTATAAGGGGTGTTCTTACATTTGTTTTCCTAGATCACTTTGATACTGAAAAGGCAGAGAAACAAAAATCCGAATGCATACGCCTTCACGACCATTCCAAAAAGTGGCATAAACGATGCGAATTCGGAGTTGCCATTCACGCTGATTACACGGTTTCTCCCCATACGATGGTATGGGCTTCGGGTTTTTCAAAAGAAAATGGGCTGATACTCAATACACATATCTCGGAGACAGAGCGGGAGGTACTTGAAGATAAGGAAAAACATGGTAAAAGCCCTGTGGCTTTTTACGATTCTCTCGGAATTCTTGATTCCAATGTCATCGCAGCTCATGCGCTCTGGCTTGATGATGATGACATCGAGATTTTTGCAAAACGTGGCGTCACAGCGGTTCACAATGTCAACTCTAACCTTAAACTCGCTTCGGGTTATAGGTTCAGATATGGTGATTTGAAGAGTGCCGGAGTCAATGTTTGCCTCGGTACGGACGGAGCAGCTTCTTCCAACAATCTCGACATGCGTGAAAGTATGAAGACAATGTCGCTAATGCAAAAAGCTTGGACCGGCGACACCACAACTCTCCCTTTGAATGAGCTGATGGATGTGGCAACAATCAATGGTGCACGTGCATTGGGTATCGATGCAGGTAGGATAGAGGAGGGGGCCCTTGCCGATCTGGTGCTTGTGGAAACTCGTTCGGAAGCATTTACCCCGAATATCAATTTTGAAAGCAATTTAATCTACTCCGCCAACAGTTCCTGTATTGACACGGTAATTTGTGATGGCAATATCTTGATGGAAGGCCGCAAAGTGGCAGGAGAAGAGCACATATTGGAAAAAGCCGATCAAATGGCTTGGAAACTTATAAACTCAAAATGAAATGATGGATAAGAGATTGACTGCGATTTACGAAGCCGCCGACTACCTTAAAAAGCGTACCGGTGGATTTGTCCCCGATGTGGGTATTATTCTCGGTAGCGGCCTTGGCAAGCTTGCCGATTCAATTAAGGATCCGATAATAATTCCTTATTCCGAAATACCGCGTTTTTCACGTTCTACGGCTATAGGTCACAAGGGTAATCTGATTTTTGGTACCCTTGCCGGTAAACCGGTGTGCGCAATGCAGGGCAGGTTCCATTATTATGAAGGTTATCCGATGGAACAGGTGACTTTGCCCGTAAGAGTGATGAAGGTGCTCGGCATCAAATATCTCTTCGTCTCAAATGCCGCAGGCGGGGTAAATTTTGACTACAAAGTGGGCGACCTGATGATTATCAGCGACC
>JAGONS010000069.1 GCA_017992915.1 Bacteroidales bacterium
TTAGGAGGGAAATAACCGGCGCGGATATCGACAAACTTGTGGAGAAACCTGTCAGAAAAATCTCCCGCTTCGACATAAAGGCTGCCGAAGAGAGGATTCTCGGTATCGAAACCAACATCGAAGAGGTGAAAAACCATCTGAAACACCTCACCGAGTACACCATAATGTACTTCAGGCAGCTCAAGAAGAAATACGGCAAAGATTATCCCCGCCGCACCGAACTTATCACCTTCGAGACGATACAGGCGGAAAAAGTTGTGGTTTCCAACGCAAAACTCTACGCCAACAAAGCGGAGGGCTTTATCGGCATTGACCAGAAAAAGGTGGAGGATTCCGAATATATCTGCGATTGCTCGGACATTGCGGAGATCATAGTATTTCTCAAGAACGGCACCTATCTGGTGACAAAAGTAAGTGATAAGGCATTTGTGGGCAAGGAGATAATCCATGCCGCGGTATTTAACCGAAAGGACGAAAGGACGATCTATAATGCCATCTACCGTGATGGCAAGCGAGGTACCTATTATGCGAAAAGATTCTCCGTCACGAGCATTACCCGCGACAAAGAATATGACCTTACACAGGGCAAAGAGGGATCAAATGTGGTATGGTTTACTGCCAATCCCAATGGTGAAGCGGAGACTGTCAGAATCTATTATCGCCCCAGACCCAAACTCAAAAAACTCTCCGAAGACTATGACTTCTCTCAACTTGCCATTAAAGGGCGGGGTTCAAGAGGCAATATCGTAACCAAAAACAACACAATACACCGCATCGCTATAAAATCCAAGGGTGTTTCGACCCTTGGCGGCAAGGAAATCTGGTTTGACAGTGATGTGCAGCGCCTCAATGATGCCGGACGGGGTCTTTTCCTCGGAGAATTTTTCCAGGATGAAAGTATCCTGGTAATCTGTAAGGACGGCACGTTCTACACCACATCCTACGACCTGAGCAACCGCTACCAGGGCGATATTCTAACCATCTGCAAATTTGACGAAGAGAAGACCTACTCGGTCCTCTATTATGACAAAGCTGCAGGTTGTCCTTATATCAAACGCTTCAGTTTCGAACTGAATGCCAACGTGCCCGCCTCTTTCATTTCGGAAGCAAAAGGCTCCCATCTGCTGGAAATCAGCGAAGATCCTTGGCCTCAGATGAAAATTACCTTTACGGGCAAAAATGCCAACCGTCAACCGGAACTGGTGGATGTTGAAGAATTTATCGGTAAGAAAAGTTACAAAGCCAAGGGGAAGAAGGTCTCCCCTTACAATGTGCTGGAGGTTCGTTTTGTCGAGCCTTTGGACAAATCGGATGCTGAAGAAGTCGAAGAGAATGAGGATATGGATGTTGGCGAAAGCAGCGAAAGGACGGATAACGGCAGGAACGACCGCAACTATAAGGACGATAACGACAAGAAAGGTAGAGATGATAACGACAGTAAGGAGAGGGACGATAGTAAGAGGAAAGAGGACGATGTGCCGACAACACCGGTAAAAGAAAAATCCAAACCTGAACCGGTTGTCGTAGATCAAACTCCGCGCGAACTGACGCTGTTTTGACAGACTTTGACACAATGTGGAAGAAGATTCTGATAATAGTTTTGTGCCTTTGCGGTGCGGTATTGCTTTTTGTGCTCGATCCTGAGAGCAATATTTTTCCAAAATGCCTTTTTTATTCACTTACCGGCTATTCATGTCCGGGATGTGGAACTTTGAGGGCACTCCACGATCTTCTCCATTTGGACATAGCAGGAGCATTTCGTCACAATGCTTTCCTTATATGCTCACTGCCGCTAGTAGCGCTGCTGATGATTCTTGAACGGCGCAAGGAGACAAATACAAGGATCCGCACTCTCTTCAACTCCCCTGTTTTCATATTGTTCCTAATATCCCTGGTCTTGGGCTGGTGGATTCTACGCAATGTTTTCCATATCTGATATACATATTTCTCATACTAACGCAACGAAATCGCCATTTTTTGCATCTATATTATGATGGCTTTAGAATAATTATTATGAAACGCATATCCCAATTTATTTTTGCAATACTCCTCTCCCTTTGTGCCGTAGGATTGACTTCATGCGATTGGTTTAATGATACCCATACTATAATAGAGATCATCGGCGGAGAAAACTGGATGGGCTCTACGACCGTGACTCTCGTGAGCGACGAGACGACAGGATTGACTAAACTGGTTACATTTACCGAGGCCGGCACTCAGTGCAGGGTTATGACGGGAATATATGGTCTCAGCGTCATTGATACCGAGTTACTGAATGTCAAAAAGGAGGAAGATACGATCCTCCTGACACATATGGATAGCGGGAAAACGCTTTATACCTGTATATGTAACAAGGACAATGAGGGCAAAGTAACCACAATGACGATGAACTGGTCAATTCACACGGACTACGAACGCATGATTAGAGATAACCCCCTCACTGTTACACTTAAAAGATCTGAATAGAACTCCCCCTACCCACTACCCACTACCCACTACACACTCTACCCATACCATTCTTTATAGGTCATATAGCCCCGTGCATTTTCGCGCGCAGCGGCACGTATGGCATCAGACCCTTCCTTTATACGCTTAGCGGGAATGCCGGCATATACGCCGGGTTCCAGGACTTGATTGGTTAACACCACTGCTCCGGCAGCTATGATGGTACCATCCGGAATGACGGCATTATCCATTAAAATTGCTCCCATACCTACTAAAACATCATTACCCACCTTTGCCCCGTGAACTATGGCATTGTGCCCTACCGAGACGTCGTTGCCTATTTCTACGATTGATTCCTCGTATGTTGTGTGAAGTACTGCCCCATCCTGGATGTTCACTCTATCTCCTACTATTATGGAGTTGACATCTCCGCGGAGCACTGCTCCATACCAGATGCTGCAATCATCACCGATGACTACATCTCCTACTATCACCGCATTTTCAGCTATGAAACATCTCTTACCTATTTTCGGGGTAATACCGTTCAATTCTCGTATGATTGCCATTTTATGATTTAGTATTTTAAAAATTCAAAAAATAAGCGCCGAATCCGACTATCAGTCCTATGAGCATATTGACCAATTTTGCCTTCAAAAAACCCTTCTTGGTCTCAGCCAAAAGAGGTAACGAAGCGTGACCGTCCTGCGAAATCGAACTTGCGAGCAAGACTGAAAAAGGAACCAGGCCACTGGCATAAAGAGCCACAAAAACCAGATGGGGCCCCGATTCGGGAATAAGGCCGACCAGAACCGCTAAAAGAATCATCAGGGGAATATTGTCGCTCGTCCAGGACTCTATGTCCAAATAATGAAGACCCAACTGTGCCAAAAGCAGAGCACCGGTTGTCCAGAATAATATGGATACAAAATGCTTGCGTATGACATGGTCCCACAAATGTTCCTTGATAAAATGATCGCCCGATACCGCAATGACTACAAGCACACCTAAACTGAGTATGGCGAAAAGCAAATTTATCCAGTATTCATCGAGAAGCGAAATCCCGTGCGAATGATCGTGGGAATGGGCATGTTCCAAAGAGGTAGCATCCGTAACGATTTGAGTCGCCTCATGATGATCGTGCCCGAGAACACCCAATGCCAGAGCCACGATAAAAGCAGCGAGTCCCAGCAAAAGCACTATTTTACGCCATGTGAAATGTTTAATATTAGCCACACTGAAGTGCGGCGTGTCGAAAGAGTGACCTTCATCTTCCAAATGCACCTCAAAATTCTCTTCACAGGCAGTTTTAAGCCTTTTCTCGCCTTTCCTGAGGCGGGCTAAGAAATTTATCAGAAGTCCCGAGATGATGGCAATTACAAAAAGGACACCGAACAGTATGAGCGCATCTTTTGGAATGAGGGCCAGCATTACGAAGGCTTCGTCTCCAGATGATGCAATCATCATTGCTACCAAAGCACCGAACCCTATAAGACGGTGGGTATAGAGCGACACGGCCGCAAAACCGCCGATACATCCGGGGATAAGTCCCAAAAGAGTTCCGAGAAACACCTGCTTGTTTGGGGCTCCTTTCAGACGCTCAAACCATTTACCGTGTGACGAAACGTTGATGAACTCTATCATCAACATCATTACCGTCACCAGTCCGGTGATGAGCAGTCCGTTTTTCAATACATCTACAAGCAGAGTCCAATTCATCGCTTTCACTCTCTATTTGGCACGCTGATACTTCTCTATGAGTTCTGTTGCAGCGGTGAATGACTCCAGTTCTCCCTCGAGTACCGAATCCTCATATTCCGGCAGGAGTTTCTCAATCACAGGATTTTCATAAAACATGTTCTTGAGTGATTCGTTAATGCTTTCGTACATCCAGAATCTGGCCTGTTCCCTACGCTTCTTGGCATAATATCCGTTACCCTTGACAAGTGCAAAGTACTCTTCGATCTTCTGCAGGATGCCGGGAAGCCCATCTTTGGTCACCGCAGAAGAGGTGACTGCCGTGGGTACCCATCCCGACTCAGTTGGAGGGAAAAGGTGAAGCGCATTTGTGTAGAGAGCACGCGCCATATTGGCCTTGTCTATGTTGGTACCATCTGCCTTGGTGATGGCTATTAGATCAGCCATTTCCATGATCCCCCTTTTGATCCCCTGAAGTTCATCTCCGGCTC
>JAGONS010000070.1 GCA_017992915.1 Bacteroidales bacterium
GTTTTATTTCTGGCTTGCACTGCCGAAGCTCAATCTTGGGTGCGTATCAACCAGGTCGGCTATTTCCCCGATGATATAAAGGTTGCAGTGCTCATTTCCACGGATGAGGCTTCATCCGAATTTGACGTTCGTGATGCCATCACGGATCAAATTGTATTCAAGAGCAGCGGGTTCAAGGCTAATGCCTCCAAATGGGCTTTGAAAAGTGCCTTCAGACTTGATTTTTCATCGGTCACAACAGAAGGTTCCTATTATATCATCAGCAACGGGACCAAATCGCCCGTATTTCGAATTGGCGCCGATGTCTATGATGGCATCGCCGATTATTTGCTGATCTACATGCGTCAGCAGCGTTGCGGAGATAATCCTTACAATGACACCCTATGCCACCAGCACGATGGCTACATTATATATCATCCTACCAAGAGCGGTCAGAAAATAGATGTTACAGGAGGCTGGCACGATGCTACCGACTATCTCCAATATACGACCACCTCTTCCACAACCATTTACCAGATGGCTTTTGCATACAAATATGCCAAGGATAAGAGTGTTTTCAAAGATCTCTACGATGCCCGTGGACGTAAGGGTTCCAACGGTATTCCCGATATTATTGACGAAGTAAAATGGGGCCTGGACTGGCTGGACAAGATGAATCCCGCTCCGAGAGAGATGTATTATCAGATTGCGGATGACCGCGATCACGCAGGTTTTCGTCTTCCTCACCGTGATACGGTGAATTACGGTTACGGTCCGGGTATGGGCCGACCTGTCTATTTCGTGACCGGAGAACCACAGATTGCTCATAAAAAGGTCAACAGAACTACGGGAGTCTCCTCTGCTGCGGGCAAGTTTGCTTCCACTTTCAGCCTCGGTGCAGATGTGATTAGGGAGTATTATCCTGAGTTTGCTGCAAAAATTGAGGCAAAAGTGCAGGATGCATATGATTTTGCTCTTGAATTTCCAGGCAATACACAGACAGCTTGCGTGGTTTCCCCTTATTTTTATGAAGAAGACACCTGGGTGGATGATATTCAACTGGCGGCAGCCACACTCTATTCTCTTAACGGGGAAGAGTACTGGAAAAAGCAGGCAGCTTATTGGGGCGAACTGGAGCCGGTTTCACCTTGGATGGAACGTGGACGTGGTCCCGGCAAAGAATATCACCACTATCAGTGGTATCCCTTCATCAATCTGGGTCACTATCTTCTTGCCTCAAGCGATGACAAAAAAATCAGTAGCGAGTTTGCCGAATATATGAGACAGGGACTGCAGTACCTCCGTGACAGGGCGGGTGACGAGCCATTTATGCATGGAGTGCCTTACCTCTGGTGCTCCAACAACCTTACCTCCGCAGCAGTTACTCAGGCTCGTCTCTATGAAGAGGCCACCGGCGACACTCAGTTCAGGGAAATGGAGACGGCGCTCAGAGATTGGCTCCTCGGCTGTAATCCATGGGGTACCACTATGATTTGCGGTTATCCCGAGGCACCTGTTGAAGGCTACGACTTCCCTTCAGATCCCCATTCATCCTATCTGCTGGTAAATGGCGACAATACCTACGGAGGTCTGATCGATGGTCCCATTTATAACATTCTCTTCGAGGAAAGGGCCGGCTTTTCACTTACCAAACCCGACGAGTTTGCAGTTTTCAATAAAGGAATTGCAGTCTATCACGATGATATAGGAGACTATGCCTCCAATGAACCCACTATGGATGGTACGGCAGGTCTTTCATATTATTTTGCATCGCTCGAAGGTTGCGGCAACGCTCTCAAAAGCGCCCCTGAAACTATCAAAGACCGGTATGGAGCAGTGGTAAGGGTCAATCCTCAGAGCAAAGAAATCTATCTGGTCTTTACCGCAGATACAGAGTTTAACGGAGCCAAATCCGTATTGAATACCCTAAAAAAGAATAAAGTAAAGGCGGGCTTCTTCCTTACCGGCAATTGCCTTCGCAAACTTGAACACAAGGAAATCATCGAGCGAATCATCGCTGAGGGCCACTATGTGGGAGGTCATTCCGACAACCACGTACTGATGGCCGATTGGGGTGCCGAGAGACCCACTCTGATGAGTACGGATAGCATCATAACCGATATCCGCCGCAATTTCAGGGCGCTTGCTTCTTTCGGTGTCAAGCCTAAGGATGCATTGTGGTATATTCCCGCATACGAACATTACAACAGAGAGAATGTGGCTCTGCTGAATGCATACGGTCTTAAAACCTTTAATTACACCCCCGGTACCGGTACTCCGGCCGACTATACCACTCCGGAGATGAAGAACTACAAATCCTCACAGCAGTTGATCGATGGACTTTATGCATTTGAAAAGGAGAACGGATTGGGAGGAGCTATCATATTGATCCATCCCGGTATCAGCGAAAAGCGCCCTGATCCTCTATATGAGCGTCTGGGCGAGATTATCAGAAATTTGAAAAAGAAAGGATATACATTCGGATCATTTAAAAACTAAACCTATATATGTACAGAATCGTCAAAAAGGAGTTTTTGACTCCGATAATCTGTCTGATGGAAGTGGAGGCTCCCAGGCTGGCCGCTGCAGCGCAGCCCGGACAGTTTCTCATCGTCAGAGCCCGTGAGCAGGGCGAAAGAATTCCTCTCACTATATGTGATTATGACAAAGAGAAGGGCACCGTTACCATAGTTACTCAGATTGTGGGTGCTTCAAGTCGTCTGATATGTCATCTTGAAGAGGGAGACCGTTTCACCGATCTTGTAGGCCCTTTGGGCATACCTTCAGAGTTTGTGAAGTGGAAAAATGAGGAGTTCGCCGGCAAGAAGTTTCTCTTCGTGGCAGGTGGTCTAGGTACTGCTCCGGTCTATCCTCAGGCCAAATATCTCCATTCCAAAGGTGTTAAAGTGGATGTTATCATAGGTGCCCGAAATCGCGATTTACTGATTTTCGAAAAAGAGATGGGAGAGGTGTGTGACAATTTGTACATCTGTACCGATGACGGCTCAAAAGGCGTGAAGGGCTTTGTAACTGACATGATTGACAAAATTATGGCGGAGGGCAACACTTATGACCATGCTGTGGCCATAGGTCCTATGGTTATGATGAAATTTACCACTCTGACTATGAAGAAATACAATGTGCCACTGACGGTAAGTCTCAATACCATTATGGTGGATGGTACCGGAATGTGCGGTGCCTGCCGTGTGAGTGTCGGAGGTAAAACACGTTTCGCCTGTGTGGAAGGTCCTGAATTTGATGCCTATCAGGTGGATTTTGATGAGGCGATGCGCCGCCAGTCAATGTACAGGGAGTTTGAGATTGAGGCAGATCATAAATGTAAACTAGGGTTGCACGAATAATAGAAGAGAGTATGAAAGCGAAAATGACAAGAGTACCCGTAAGGGAACAGGATCCCAAAGTGAGGGCAACCAACTTCGATGAGGTATGCTATGGATATAATGCTGAAGAGGCTCAGGCAGAGGCATCACGCTGTATTAATTGCAAAAACCCCAGGTGTGTAACTCAGTGCCCTGTTTCCATCAAGATTCCACAGTTTATAGAGCAGATTAAACTCGGCAATTTTGCCGAAGCGGCTCATATAATAGCAGAGGATAATTCCCTTCCTGCAGTTTGCGGGCGCGTATGTCCTCAGGAGAGCCAGTGCGAAGGTGTCTGCATCCTCGGTATAAAGGGTGAACCGGTAGCAATCGGCAAATTGGAGCGTTTTGTAGCTGACTGGAGCCGTAAAAATGGTATAAAGTGTGCCGAAAAAGCTCCTTCTAATGGTATTAAGGTGGCTATTGTGGGCAGTGGTCCTGCAGGGTTGGCCTGTGCAAGCGATCTTGCGAAACTCGGATATGAAGTTACCATTTTCGAGGTTTTGCATAAGGCAGGCGGCGTGCTTCAGTATGGAATCCCCGAATTCAGGCTTCCCAAGGAGGAGGTAGTTGAGGCCGAAATCGACAATGTTCGCGCACTTGGCGTGAAAATAGAGACCAATGTGGTTGTCGGCCGTACGATCACCATCGACGAACTTTTCGAAAAAGAGAATTTTAAAGCCGTCTTTATCGGCTCCGGAGCAGGTCTTCCAAAATTTATGGGCATCCCGGGTGAAAACCTTAACGGAGTTTTCTCCGCAAATGAATTCCTCACCCGTAGCAATCTTATGGGTGCCTATTCCGGCGAGTCAGATACACCCATATACACAGGCGCCAAAGTAGCGGTTGTGGGTGGAGGTAATGTGGCTATGGATGCCGCACGCACCGCGCTCAGACTGGGTGCAGTTACCACCATTGTTTATCGCCGCACGGAAAAGGAACTTCCAGCACGTGTGGAGGAGGTGCATCATGCCAAGGAGGAGGGCATCGATTTCAGAATGCTCACCAATCCCGTCGAGATACTCGGCAATGAAAAGGGGTGGGTTGCCGGCCTGAAATGTATACAAATGGAGCTTGGAGAGCCCGATGATAGTGGCAGAAGACGTCCCGTGCCCATTCCGGATTCTGAATTCGATATTGAAGCCGATGTCGTGATAATGGTACTTGGCACATCCCCCAATCCACTGATTGCTAAAACTACAGCAGGTCTTGAGACGGACCGCTACGGATGCATAGTTGCCGATGATCTCGGTGCAACGTCAGGC
>JAGONS010000071.1 GCA_017992915.1 Bacteroidales bacterium
ACTCCGAATTTCAACTTGTTGACTATTCCTCCGAAATCGTGAGCCCAATTTATCTTTAGATGAAGATTGTAATCGAGAGGCTTATCATCTACATGGCTAATTTCATACCAGTATCCGGCCGGTCTTAGAATAACTTCGGCATCGGGATCGGCTGAATAGGGAGTTGAAACAAAATATCCCTCTTCCATTCCATGAAGTGAGGATGTCGAACTGGAACTTGATTTATTATTGCTGGATGAAGAGAGATTATCGGAATAGACCACCGAACCTGTAAGCTCTATATTGGTAATCCAGGACTTATTGAGAAGCCAGTTTAATGAAAAATTGCCTCTAATAGTATTCTCCTTTACCTTTTCGAATGTCTCCATAAAGGAATCGGGGTCGGCACTCTTGTCATATCCACCTATATTTCCGGAAATACCGGTCGAGAATCTTATTGGCTGTCCAAATGCATCGAAAGAGTTGGAATAGATCAACGAAAAGGCGTTACGTTGGTAGGTAGTGAATGGAGATGCCAGATCGTGAACGGAAGTTGTCCTCTCTGCACTCGCATTGATTACTCCGCCTTTCGCCCCAAGATCAAATCCCTTACTTAAAGAGAGCTGTTTGGTATTGGGACTGGTCATTGCAGTAATCATCCAGGGAGATTTACCTTTACGGGTATTGATCTTTACCACTCCGTTGGTCATGTCACCATGCTCCACCGAAGGTACTCCGGTTATGATCTCTATAGACTCTACGTTGGATGAGGCGATATTGCGGGTAGAAACTCCCGATACTCCGGCATGGGTGGCATTGTTGGAGAGGCGCACACCGTCCAGTTCAACTGCCGTACCAAAAGAGGAGATTGCCGAGGTCTCGTCGGAGCGGATTTGAAAAGCTTCAGTCGAACTGGTAAGTTTGCCGCTGTTGGCCGAAACTCCACCCGGCAACAATGAGGAGATATCTGAGACATTGACCATCTGCATATGCTCAAGTGCAGTCCTGTCAATTTGACGGCTGGTAGTGGCACTGTTGGTGTTTTCCTTTGCTACCACCACTGCGCTCTCGAGGGTCAGGTCATCAACTGCCAGGTAGTAAGTGACACCCTTGAGATCTTTGGTAATATCTATTTCAAATGTGGTGGGAGCATATCCCAGACAGGATATCTCTACTTTGGTCTTGCCTTGCGAAACACCGCTGATGACAAATTCGCCTTTTGCATTGGCTACTGCCCACAACTCCTTATCCGGCATCACCACGGTGGCAAACTCCACAGGAATATTCGTACCCTTTTCAAGCACCTTCCCCGAAAATTGATATTTCTGAGCAAAGGCGGGTAAAAAGAATAGTAAAGCGAATAATATCAGCGCTGCCTTTCTCATGGTACTACAAAGATGTCTGAACTATTTTTATTTGTGCCGTTGTATTTTGGTATTCTTTAAGTCTGAAGGTGATAAGACACTCTCTCGGAGAGCCGGTCTCGTTGACATCAGCGGTAACCCTTATGATATCATTAACTTTTCCGGTTTCCGGAGAAAATGTAAATGCGGGATTTGAACATGTAGCACTCCATTCACGATTGGCTGTCAGCTGAAATTGTATTCCACCTCCTTCGGCCGCAATATTTAGCTGCCCTACATCAACCCCTACAAAGGGATAGGAACCGATGGTCACAACGGTTTTTGCAAGTCTGGAGCTCTCTTCACCCTTGGCAGTGAATGTTATCCTGGCCACCTGGGTGGACTTGGAAGTAGTTGAGGGAACCGATATCCTTACAGAACCATCCTTTTTGCCCGAAGTTGGAGAAACAGTTATACCGAGTGTGTCACAATCCGCTGTCCAATCCACGTTGCAATAGACATTTACGTCGAATGAGCCTCCGTTGCAGTCACAAGTTACAGCATAGGGATTTACCGAAATTTCAGGGTCTACCACCTTGTGACATGAGGTTGCGATCAACACTACCGCCAACATGATTGGAATAATCTTACGCATACACACACATATTATAATAATTGACAAATATAAATAAAAAAAGAAAAACATCTTCCCCGGGTGGTAAAAAAAGCACCACAAGTGCATATTATTTATAACTTTGTCCCGAAATGATAGAGAAGAAAACCATTTTGACCTCGGCTGTTGCAGCAGTTGTTCTATTTATAATGCTCGCACAGTTCGTTTCCTGTGAAAAATATGTCTTGCCCGAACTGACCATTTCGCAGGACACCATCATATTCAGCCATAATATCGACAGCGCATATCTTGAGATACATTCCAATGTCATCTGGGAGATAGAAACTCCGGACGTCAGTATTGCAGATCGCTGGGTGATAGTAAGACCCAACTGGGCAGACGGTGACACCACGGTCATCTTTAAGACCACTCTCAATAAGGGGCCCAGACGAGAGACTAAAGCCAGAGTATTTAGTGAGACGATAGAACGTTATCTTATGCTGATCCAGGAGGCAGCCCCTGACGGATCTGAAAATTCGGAAAATCCCGGCGCCGACCCCGACAATCTTTAAAACTGGAAGTATATGAATGACTGCAGATCCGCAGTGATAAACTGGTAGACGAAAAATACTGCCAGGGCCACTATCAGAGCCATAAGGGGTAACGGTATTGATGCAAACAGGATGCGATAACGGCGTTTAAACCTATCGGGAAGCCAGTGTATGGCCATACCGATCACCACAAGCAGAAATACGTTGCGATATTGCCATACAATCTCCGGTATCATCGATAAATCCCAATGGCTGCCTATGCGGCTTACCATATTTTTGGCAGTATTCCAGGCTGTCTCATTGGCTTCCGCAGGATCAAGATTGGAGCCTGAGCGGAAAAAGAGACGCGTGAATGTAATGAAGACAAACGTCTGGAAAATTGCCCAGATATCCGATAGACGTCTGAAACGGAGCTCTTTTGAGCCTTCAGGTCCCGCCACGACAGCGGCCTTAACACCACGAAGACGGCACACCAGCACATATACCAGTTTGACAAGATTGCCGGTCATCACTACCGCCATCCATACAAAAAACATATTGAAAAGAGGGCGGGGTGCGACAATGGAAAGAATTCCAAGGGTAGCAGTGACGAGTGCGATGACTAAAAACCTGAGACCTATGCCCCAATTTTTCCATATCTTGTGAATTACCATTCCAAGGCCGTTCAGACCACCCCAAATCATAAAATTCCAGCTTGCTCCATGCCACAGACCACCCAGCAACATAGTATTCATCGAGTTGAGATTGGTTGTGATGATTCTACGTTTTTCAGGTTTGAAACGGGCCACCAATACAAGTGCTATGGCAACAGCCGACACAACCAAAGTCACCAGCCAGGAACCTGAAAGCAAAACTCCGATAAGGGAAATGGTCACAATACAGCAATAGGTGCCGAAAGTAGCGTTGCGGTTGCCCCCCAAGGGAATATAGAGGTAATCCTTAAGCCATCTGGAGAGAGACATATGCCATCTTTTCCAGAACTCTCCGGGATGCTTTGCCTTATAAGGCGAATTGAAGTTTTGAGGAAGATAAAAACCCATAAGCATTGCCACGCCGATGGCTATATCCGTATACCCCGAAAAGTCGGCATAGACCTGAAGCGAATAGCCGAAGAGGGCCATCATATTTTCAAATCCCGAGTAGAGCAATGGATTTTCAAACACACGGTCGATGAAATTGATGGCCAAGTAGTCGCTGAGTACGATTTTTTTGACCAGACCATTGATAATCCAAAATACCGCTATACCGAACTGTCTTCTGCTGAGGAAGAATTTGCGATGCAGCTGAGGTATGAATTCACTGGCGCGAACTATTGGACCGGCCACCAGCTGCGGGAAAAAACACAAATAGAAACCGAAATCCAGAATGTTCCGAACAGGGGTAACCCTGCCGCGATAAACATCCATTACGTAACTGATAGCCTGAAAAGTAAAGAACGAAATACCCACAGGTAAGATAATCGTATCTATACTGAAGCGGTTGGCGCCCACTATGGCATTGCCAACCACTGCAAACATATCAAAGACCGCAAACTCCGTCCCGAAAAGGTTGTTGACTACATCCGTGATGAAATATGCATATTTGAAGTAGCATAATGTAAAGAGATTGACTATCAGACTCACCACCAGCACCGCCCTTTTCCCCCTGTCACTCTTTCTGGAGTACATCCATTTGGCGCCTAAGAAATTGTAGAGCGTCACAAAGAGAAGTATCAGGGTAAAAATACCGCTCGTCTTGTAATAGAAAAAGACGCTGGCAAAGAAGAGAAAACCGTTCCTGAGAAGCAGCTTATTTTTGAAAAGGGCAAAAAGGGCGAAAA
>JAGONS010000014.1 GCA_017992915.1 Bacteroidales bacterium
AGAATATTATGATGTGGGTGGTTCTGCAAATACAGGGTCGATCCCTATAAATATCAATTCAACGAGAGATGAGGAAAATTATAGCATATTCAACAATTTTAATACTATCTCTATCTTGTAAAAGCCAGCAATTAAATGTTGTTTCTTTGTGCGGTACATTTGATGGAGTAGAGGGTGGGAAAAATCCATTATCTACTTACGTAGTGTTGGAATTGAATGTGGATAGTACTTGTTCGTTGAACAAAACTTTTGATTTGTCAAAAATTGAATGTCGAGGCGAATGGGCTATAAATGATGATGTAATAGAGATAAGGTGTAATAATAATCCCGTTTTGATCGATGTTGAAAAAGCATTGCAGGGAGGAAGTTATATTGAAGGAACTCTTAAAATAAAAGTTTTGAATAAAAACAAATTAAAATTGGGCAATACCGTTTTGAAACGGAAGAAATAGGCAGTTAAAGCCCCGCAGTTTTGCGGGAATAAAAGTATTAATTACCGTTGGAGCAATGAAAAAGATATTTGCAATTATAACAATCTTGTTTATGGCCAGTTGTGTTTATTCGCAGGAAGCGGTATATGTAGAGGGGAAAGAATATGAGGGTTATATTTTTCCAAAGGAACATTCGATTTGGGGTTTTCCGCCCGAACAAAATCGCTATACACCAAATCTAGAGGATATTGCGCAAGCGGAAAAGATTTTGCGAGACAGTATCGGAACTGTTTATGTGAAATCACATCAACAAGCATATAGGAAACCGCCCATAAACGAAAAGACGCTTAAAAAATATGTGCGTCAATATGTCGGATATGTAACGGAAGAGAGCGAAATTATCATTCATATTTACTTAAACAAAGGTATCGAAACGGATAAAAACAAATTGTCGGAAGAGATAATAGCAGTTTTTGGCGGTGGAAGCAACCATTGGCATGTCAAAATAAATATATCGACAAAGGAACTATTTGATATGCAAGTAAATGGAATAAGTTAGAATTATCGTGCTTACGAAATCCCCAATTTCTTGCCGATAGCGGCAAGCATATCGTCAATCATTGCCTCCATATCCCATTTGGGATTCCAGCCCCATTCTGCGCGGGCGCAGGAATCATCCATTTTGTTGGGCCAGGATGCGGAAATGGCCGCTTTGACAAGATCAATATTATAGTCGAAAACGGCATTAGGAATGCGTTTGGCTATTGATGCAAATAGTTCGCGGGGATTGAAACTCATCGAAGTAATATTGAAACTGTTTCGGTGAATCAATTTGGCGGGGTCGGCCTCCATTAGTTGTATAACGGCATCCAGAGCATCAGGCATATAGAGCATATCCATATAAGTCTCTTCCGGAACCTCGCAGGTGTAACGGCCGTTTTTCAGAACTTCGTAAAAGACCTCAACGGCATAGTCCGTAGTACCGCCACCGGGCAACGCTCCGCTTGAGATAATGCCCGGATAACGTACACTGCGTGTATCAACTCCGAAACGGGTGAAATAGTAGTCGCTTAGCAACTCGCCTGCAACCTTGCATACACCATAAATGGTATTAGGCCGCATAATGGTATCCTGCGGAGTCATGTTGTGAGGTGTGCTTTCGCCGAATACTCCTATTGAGCTCGGAGTGAATACTGCACAACCGCATTCTTTGGCGATGTTAAGTGAATTGAGAAGTGCTCCCATATTGAGACGCCAGGCTGTCAGCGGCCGGGCCTCCCCTGCTGCACTGAGCATGGCCACGAGATTGAATATGGTGTCTATCTTATATTTTTTAACGATTTCTGCGAAATGTTGCTCATCGAGTGCGTCAAATTGTTCGGTAGTCGCGAAGCCGCGCAACTTTTCGACCATCTCATCTTTCAAATCCGAAGCAATTACATTATCTTTACCATAGTTTTTCTGGAGGTGAGGTACGAGTTCGGTTCCTATTTGACCTCCGGCACCTACAACAAGTATACGTTTCATATCAATTTTTAACGAAATTATTATACAAAGATAATGATTTTGCAGTAAAATGGCCATTTTAATTTCAATTTCTTCATTATCCGATAAAGAAGGGTTCGTTGACTGGGGTTTTGCTCCGGTAGCGGAGATTGGAGAGAGCTATAGTCGATTCAGTGATTATATCTCCCGTGGAGAAAATGCCGATATGAAATATCTTGCAAAAAATATGGATAAAAGGGAGAATCCTTCCCTTTTGGTACCGGGTGCCCGTTCGGTGATCTGTTTTTTGGCCCCATACAGCAGCATCCGAAGCTCCGTAGCTGCATTTGCCCTCGGAAAGGATTACCACGATGTAATAAAGGAGAAGCTCCGGAGAATCTCACTGCATCTGTCGCAAGAATGCGCTAAGCACAATCTGGAGTATAATGGACGCTGCTTTACCGACAGTGCACCGGTGATGGAGCGCTATTGGGCCGCCGAAGCGGGATTGGGTTTTATCGGGCGTAATAATTTCCTCATATCGCCGGAGCACGGGCTGCGCACACTGATCGGAGTGATCATTTGCAATATCCCGCCGGATTGGCTTGGAGAGCGAAGGGAGAAGATAGCAGAGGGTTGTGGAGAGTGCCGGCGCTGTATGGATGCATGTCCCGAAGGTGCGCTATATGCCCCTTTCAAGCTGGATGCGCGCAAATGTATCTCCTACCACACTATTGAGTCGCACGAACTCTATTTAGCCCGACCTGTAGGGTACAAAGGTCAAATCTTCGGCTGCGAGATTTGTCTTCGCGCCTGCCCTTACGATCGCGAGTCCGAAGGATGGGAGGAGTTGCGCACCAATGCTGAAGAGATACTATCCAAGAGTCCCCAAGATTGGCTTGATATGGATGAAAAAGAATTTAAGGAGCGGTTTGACGGCACTCCCCTTTGTCGAGCCGGCCTTGATAAAATAAAGAACAATTTATGATGAAACTCCAGACACCGGTAGAGTACGCTCCTTTGGAAGAACGGCTCGGATATAAGAATAAATATTTTTTTATCGGCTCCTGCTTTGCCGCCGAGATCGGCTCTATGATGAAGGATCTGGGATTTGATATATTGCTGAACCCCTTCGGAGTTCTCTACAACCCCGCTTCCATCCATTATTCCATAAATAGGCTCGCTTCTGGAACTCCTTTTACTGAAAAGGATATTATCATCAGCGACGGTCGATACACCTCATTTTTCCATCACAGCACCTTTTCAAGGGAGAGTGCAGAGGAGTTTCTGACCAATGCCAATGCCTGCCTGGAGAGGGACAGCGCACGGTTTGCTGCTGCCGACACTTGTATAGTGACTCTTGGCACGGCCTGGGTGTTCAGACATTTGGAGCGCGATATAATTGTTTCCAACTGCCACAAGATACATCCGGCACAATTCCGCAGGGAGCGTCTTGAAACCGAAGAAGTAACAGGTCTGTTGTGCGAAATCGTGGAGGCACAACCCGACAAAAAGTGGATATTTACCGTAAGTCCGATAAGACACTTGAAGGATACTGCCCACGGCAACCAACTCAGTAAATCCATTCTGCTGCTGGCCATTGACCGGTTGCAGCAGTTTCATCCGGAGGTGGAATATTTCCCCACTTATGAGATTATGATGGATGAATTGCGTGATTACCGCTTTTATGCGGAAAATATGACGCATCCTACCGATCAGAGCATACGCTACATCTTTGAGCGGTTCTGTGATTATGCAATAGATGCTTCGGAAATGGCCGCGATTGCCGAAGCTCAGAAGCGTCTGAAGGCATCACGGCACATCAGTTTTACTTCGAAGTAATCTTTACCGAGCCGGTATGGCCCCTATATTCATTTGCATAGAGCGACTCAATCTCTACGAGTGAGGTTGAGAAAGTGCCCTCCTGTGTGATGTAGAAACGTTCTTCAATGGTCAGACTTCCTTCGGGCAACAGCTCAAAATAGTAATTGGTAAGTAACTCATGCTGCTCCTTGTAAAATTCTCCCCCAAATCCCGTGAAGAAGAATGATCTCTCATCCAAAGGATAGAAACAGGCGGGACGCATCGCTTTCATCCTCACAAAACTGCGGTTTTCGCTATTCTTGATATAATATCGGGCAATAATTTCGTCCCCCACATTGAGTTTTTCGCCATCCATTATTACTTTCGAATCGGAAGCCCTCACAAATTCCCTATTAACCTCGATCTCATTTGCAGCAGGCTTAACATCATCAATCACGGTGTCATAAGTGTAATAGACTGCACCCAGTTTGAGATCTTTTGCACCGCTGGAAACCAGCGCATGAACCGCATCGGTGGTAGCGACGGTATTTTCCCAGGCCTGGTTGTGCTTCTGCAGGAGCATCCACAATGCCAACGAATCCACCATATCTTTTTCGCCTAGCCTGGCGAAGAGGGTCATCAGTTTTGCATGAGCATATATTTCGCTATTCATAAGACCTCTGAATGGCATTACCGCATTGGGGAAATAACAACCGATTGTGGGATTGATTACAGCATGATCCTTGAGTGAAGCATTGAGGTCGGCAATTCGGGATTCAAATTTTTTGCTCCAAAAATCGGTTCCCTTGCAGTTGAGCAAGATATGAGCAAGTCGGGCTTTATTGAGAATTGCAATTTTTTGCCATCCGTCGGCAGTTTCCGACAGGAATTTGCTGAAAGCCGTCGAAGCCTTTCCCTTCATCTGATACTCCAAATAGTGACTGCGCACATAGAATAGATTGATAGAGTTGAAGGAATTATATCTCTCGCGACTGTAGGCTTCACGGATCCTCTCATCGATATAACCCACTGCACTTTCCACAAGTTTTTTCTCCGCCTCACTAAACTCTATCGCACCGAAATCGCTTAACTGAGCCATTTTTTCGAGGAAAAAGAGCGTAATCCGCTCGGACGAGGGCATACCGTCGAACCAGGCAAAACCGCCATCTGAATTGTGGAGTTGGGAGAGTGCAGCCACAGCTTCATTGCGGAAACTTTCCGTTGATGCGCTATCTACTTCCTTCTCATCCAAAGTCAGCACTTTTGCCCTAATCTGATTGATGTAGAGAGCTACGGTCCAATCTATCATATTGTTGGATTCGGGCTTTGACACCACAGGCAGAGCCTCTTTTACAGCAGTAAGGGTGGAATATTCCGCATGCTCAATTCTAGGATTTCGCGCTTTTATGCGTTTGTGAAGCTGATCCTCATAATATTTGTGGCCGTGAGGACCGCCTATAACAAAGGAAGCCGCTTCGGTAATAGTAATCTCCTTCGGAAGAATGGTTACAATATGTTTCTCGCCATCACTGTAATTGCCTGCTTTAAAGCTGATGATGACTCCGAGTTTGCGTACGTTCTCAGGTGGAGTGATGCTCCAAGAGAGCTCCTTCTGCGCACCTACTGCAAGAGTAAGTGCCTTTGCTTCCGTATCTTTAAGGTTTAACTCCTCCCCTGTCTCTTCGTTGCAAAACTTTATGTAACCATTGCCCTTAAGTTGTTCTTCGGCTAGATTGACCACTTTACTCTTTATGACGATTTTGTCGCCTTCGCGAATGAAAAGAGGAATATTGGGTACAACCATCAGCTCTTTGCGCACTATCAATGAGCGTTCGGCATTACCGGTTTTAAGGGACTTGTCATAGCCCATCACCAGCACACGGAAGGTCGAAAGAAGGTCTCCGGTGGTATATTCCACCTCCACTTTCCCATCACTATCACTCCTGAGATGAGGATAGAAGGCGATAAGTTCACCGAATTGCGACCTTATGGTCATCTCTTCACTTCCGGCCGCTGCTTTTTCATCAACGCTGCTCTCTTCTGCTATATCCGACACCAGAGGTATAGATTCGGCTAGGTAATTAGTCATATCCCTGGCAGAACTCCTGGCGACCATTTCCTTTGTTTCCAATCGGTATCCGTAAATGGGCTGATAGCGGTAAGCAAGGGTTGTTTTTATATAGGGTGCGAAATTATAGACCTTTACAGATAGAGGGCTGAATGAGAATGAGTTGGCTCCATACCTGTCGGTGGTTTTGTCAAAGATTGAGACCACATATTCGGCATCGGGAGCTCCCGTAATGGTGAATTTCTCCTTTGTTTGAGGGCCGGTGCAATCTCTGAAGGACTCTATATCCATACTGAAAAGTACTTTGCCCGGACGGGAGAATTCATATCGATTGTCAATTGGCTCTCCGTTGCGGAATCCGAAAACGGAAAGTTTTATTGAACTGCGATATTCCTCCTTATAAGGCAGCGTAACTCTCACTACCTCATTTTTGAGATGTAAAGACTCTCTGTGATGACATTTATGATTGTCAAAAAGACCTACTTCAAGATAGAGGTCATCTTCAGTCGTACCGAGGAGAAAATCTATACCGTTTTCGGTTACAATGGGAAAGTAAAAATATTTCGCTTTAAAAGGCAGACGCTTTTCATTTATATCGAATACCACAATATCTGTCTTACCCTCAATAGTAATTCCCCTGTAAACGGTGCTGTATGCGAGAGTATATTTTCCGGACTTTACAGAAGCGAAGTCAAATGGAACCTCACTATTTGATGATACCGTTTCGCTTCTGACCACCTTCCCATCCTGCAACAAAGAATAAGTAACTTTTGTATCATAAGGACGATAATTAAGATTATCCACTGTAAATGTTACAGCCTTGACCTCATTTTTCTCCACAATCACACTCGAAAGTCCACTATCTGGGTCTGTGACACTTTGTGACATCGGAACTGAAAAGCGGAGTCCCATCACAAGAGGAATGTCGGAAACCCTTACCGTAGTGCTCTTGCTGTGAGTTTCTCCCTGCGGGTCGGTAACTTTGGCATCAATCACAAATGCAATGACATCCTCCGCATGCAGTGCCGGATTGAAAGAATCTCCGGCCGGATGTTTCGCAATAAAGGATATTTCAAAACCTCCATCATTGTCCGATATGACCTCTCCGGAGGCTACCTCTGCTTCATAAGAGTAGAAGTTGGATTTACGGCCCGGATACCATTCCGAACGACGTGTGACAGTATATTCTACCTTGCTGCCCGCAATGGAGTAGCCGGCAAAACTCTCCACGGTGCCCTTTTGGCGCACAACGTCCGAAAAAACATAAACGCCATCATTCTTCTCCAATTTAAAGTCAAAATTGGGCCTTTTATAGGTCTCAACCCGCACCTCACCAAGAGAGCGGTATCCCGACATAATATGATACATGCCGTTTTTACTCTCTTCAGGAAGTGTGAAAAAACCACTGGCGGATCCCATATCGTTTGTAACCACTTTAAAGGTGCCCAAGGGCTTATCTTCAGAAGTATGACGTATCGAAAGCTCTATTGGCTTGTTGGCCAAAACCTCACCCCTTTCTCTATCACTTTTATAGCAGATTACCTTGAAGAAAATGGTATCGGAGGGCTTGTAGAGCTTGCGGTCAGTGTAGAGTGCCATGTTCTCCAACATATATGTTCGCTCCTCAGTATCTTCCTCATAATTATCTATTGACAAAAACGGAGCGTAAATATCCTTGCCTGCCGAGACTCTGAGTGTCCAGACTATAAACTCATTGCCCTTTTTCTTTTCGAGCTTCAGAGGAAGTGAGGTGAATCCCTTTTGGGTGACTACGCATTTCTTTGTAGGAGTGAGCTTTGTCACACCAAAACGGGTTTTTATATCCGAATCTCTGTACGCTTCAGCCAAAACCTCTTTATAGGGCTTGCCTGTAACAATATCGGCCGCATATATTTCCTGGACATTGCCCACCTTGCGAAGTCCCGTAGCCACCGAACTTACGCTTAAGACACTATAAGAATTATGTTTCCCTGAATGGAAATGGAGAATATAATTGCCTGCTGCTCCACAGGAAATGGTGTCTTGCCGTTCCGATGAAATATTGTACTCATTAGGCATATCGTAGGTACGGGAAAAAACCTTTGTAGATATGCGCTTGAGATTGAACTTATCGAGTTTATAGCCCCCTTCCCAGAAACGGTTATCATCAAGGCGGTATATATCGAGAGTAACACGACTGAGATTGCGTGTTCCTATTTCGATGGTCAGATCTTGATGCGGGATATATTGTGTCTTATGTGAAACAATACTTGCCGATAAATCCTCAGATTCCATCTCTTCTATTAACCGTTTCACCTCATTGTAATAGTAGTCTTTGGAAGAGTGACCTTTTAGCACTTCCAAACAACGTGCTTTCAAGGCCAGGTAGTCGGCACCGCTCTGATCATTTTTGTCGGCTATCTCATATCTTTCATACTCAAGCTTAATATAATGGAGCCTCAAAACTCTTGGATGGTCTGAATACTTGGCAATGCTTTCGTCAAGGTTAGCATACAAAATGTCCATCTGTTGAGAGACTTTCGGATAGTAGGAATTGGCCTCTTTCCAATTGTATTCTTGAAGCTGTTCCTGCTTTTTCTCGCGTATAACGAGCAATTCAAGGTCATCACCCGATTTCTCTGCAAGAGCTTCCAGTTCGTCGAGGTATTTGACGGCAGTCTGGGGAAGACCCTTTTTTTCGGCCTTCTCCACTTTCTTCCACAAATCGCTGTAATCAACTGATTTGTAAGATTGTACGTTTATCATGGATGTCATAGGTATTATCAACAATAAAAAAGTGAGCAATCGTTTCATAACCTCTTGATTTTATGTTTAATCAATAGTGTTTCCAAAAATATGCCATTAATTTCATACCTTTGCTCAAATTTAGCAAAAGAGATGAGATTCACGCTACAAGCGAAGGATAAAAGTGGTACAGCGGCAAGGTGCGGAGTGATGGAAACCGACCACGGAAGGATTGAAACCCCGATTTTCATGCCCGTAGGTACGGTAGGTTCCGTAAAGGGAGTCTATCACCGCGATCTTGAGGAAGATATCGGTGCGGAGATTATTCTGGGTAATACCTATCATCTCTACCTTCGTCCCGGACTTGATATTCTCAGTCAGGCGGGCGGACTGCACAAGTTCATATCCTGGGACAAACCCATCCTGACCGATAGCGGCGGATATCAGGTTTTCTCACTTGCGCAGTGCCGCAAACTTACCGACGAGGGATATGAGTTTCAATCTCACATCGATGGCTCAAGGCACATCTTCACCCCGGAAAACAATATCGATATACAACGCATCATAGGTGCTGACATAATAATGGCACTCGATGAGTGCTGCCCCGGTGAGGCTGACTATAAATACGCATCCGATTCGCTGGACCTTACCCTGAAGTGGCTCAAGCGTTGTATTGCTCGATTTGACGGCACGGAGCCCCTGTATGGCCACCATCAGGCCTTCTTCCCGATAGTCCAGGGGTGCATTTATCCCGACCTGAGACGCAAGGCTGCCGAGGAGCTTACTGCTCTCGACAGGGAGGGTTATGCCATAGGAGGACTCTCAGTGGGCGAGCCCACCGAACTGATGTATCAAATGATAGAGGAGGTGCATCCGATTCTGCCCCGGGATAAGCCTCGTTATCTGATGGGAGTGGGCACTCCTGCAAATATCCTCGAGGCAATCGCCCGGGGAATTGATATGTTTGACTGTGTCATGCCTACACGTAACGGACGCAACGGGATGCTATTTACAAGCGAGGGCATTATTAATATCCGCAACCGCAAATGGGCAGAAGACTTCTCCCCCATCGATCCCGATGGTACATCTTTTGTTGACAGGAGATACACCAAGGCCTATTTGAGACACCTCTTCATTGCCGGAGAGATGCTCGGAGCCCAGATTGCAAGTGAGCATAATCTCGCTTTTTATCTCAACCTTGTGAGAATGGCCCGCGAGCATATCCTCAAGGGAGATTTCAACTCCTGGAAATGCGCCATGGTAACAAAACTTCAAACAAGACTTTAACAGCTACGGCACGATGAAGAAGCCCAAACTCAAAATACTGGACAAATACATCATCAGGAAGTTCATTGGTACCTACTTTTTCATCCTGATGATTGCCGTGCTTATCATCATAATATTTGACATCAGCGAAAAAATCGACAAATTCGTTGACAACAAGGTCCCTTTAGGTGAAATTGTATTTGAGTATTTCGGCGGATTCATCCCCTGGATGCTCAACAGTTTCAGCCCTCTTTTCGTATTTCTCTCCGTAATTTTTTTCACCTCCAAATTGGCGCAAAGGAGCGAGATTATAGCAATGCTTTCGGGCGGAATCAGTTTCAACAGGATAATGAGGCCCTATATGCTCTCCGCAGCTTTCATCGCAATATTCAGCCTTGTACTGGGTCTTTTCATAATTCCTCCTGCCAACCGGCACCGTCTCGAGTTTGAAAACAAATACATTAAACAGCAGCAGACGGCCTCAGCGACCAGTAAAATCCACTACCAAATAGCTCCGGGGCAATTTGTTTTTGTAGAGCAGTTCAGCTCCTGGGCCAATACCGCATATAGATTTACCCTGGAAACCATTGAGGATAACCGCATTGTCTCCAAACTTTCCGCAGAATCGGCGGTATGGGACACCACTTTCAACGGATGGAGACTGCGCAACTGGTACATTAGGGATTTTTACAACGGAGAATCGGAAATAGTACGTACCGGCAGGGAGCTTGACACAGTAATTAACCTGACGATAGATGACTTCTATCGGCGCAGGAACATTGCAGAATCCCTTTCTCACAAAGAACTCAACAAACTGATAGATGTACAGACCATGCGCGGAGATGCATTGGTGCTGAATGCACTTATAGAGAAAAACAACCGCATTGCCATGCCCTTCTCGGCATTCGTGCTGACAGTAATGGGTGTCTCTCTTTCATCCCGCAAACGACGCGGAGGAATAGGTCTCAATATAGGAATAGGAATCGCACTGAGTTTTGCCTATATCCTCTTCATGCGCTTCAGTGAAATGCCGGTCCACACCGGTGCCCTTCCGCCGGCCTTTGCACTCTGGCTACCGAATATAATATTCTCAATAATAGCACTGATCCTCTATCGGATGGCACCGAAATAATTCTTTATACTTAACAATATGAGCACAAAACTTAAACTGATTATCGCCAGTTTCCTCGAATTTGCAGTCTGGGGAGCATATCTGACCTCACAGGGAAGATTCCTCGGAAGTATCGGACTTGCAGAACAAATCGGCTGGTTTTATTCAATTCAGGGCATAGTTTCCATCTTCATGCCCGCAATAATAGGCATCATAGCTGACAAATGGATTCCCGCACAGAAACTTCTGGGTATCTGCCATGGTATCGCAGCCATTTTAATGATGGCCACAGGCTGGTACGGAATGACTGCCGAAACGGTGCAGTTCGGAACCATCTTCACATTATACTCTTTTAGCGTGGCATTCTTCATGCCGACCATCGCTCTTATCAATTCAGTCTCTTACATCGCCCTTGAAAAAGCCGGCATGGATACCGTAAAAGTGTTTCCCTCAATCCGTATCTGGGGTACCATTGGTTTCATAGTTTCAATGTGGTGCGTGGACCTCATGGGCATACAGGCCTCAGCAGCCCAGTATATCTTCTCCGGTATTCTCGGCATCATACTTGCCGTTTACAGTTTCACGCTTGCAGATTGTCCCGTCAACAAGGGTGGAGAAAAGAAGTCCCTTGTGGAGGCAATGGGGCTGAAAGCTTTTGCTCTCTTCAAAGATAGCAGAATGGCCATCTTCTTCATCTTCTCAATGCTGCTCGGAGTGGCTCTGCAGATTACCAACAGTTTTGCCAATCCATTCCTGGGAGACTTTGCAGGTATAGAAGCCTATGCTGACACATTCGGAGTAAAGCACTCCAACATACTGATCTCACTTTCTCAGATTTCAGAGGCACTTTGTATTCTTTTGATTCCTTTCTTCCTCCGCAGGTTCGGCATTAAGAAAGTGATGCTGATTGCAATGTTTGCGTGGGTTCTGAGATTCGCATTTTTCGGACTTGGCAATCCGGGCAATGGAGTATGGCTCTTTGTCCTCTCTATGCTCGTTTACGGCGTTGCATTTGACTTCTTCAACATTTCGGGATCACTCTTCGTAGATAGGAATACCGATCACAGCATACGTTCCAGCGCTCAGGGTCTATTTATGTTGATGACCAACGGTATCGGTGCCGCAATCGGAACACTTGGAGCTCAGGCCGTAGTAAACGCACTAGTGAACTCACAGAGCGATCCTATTGCCAGAATGGAGGGTTGGAGCCATACTTGGTTCATTTTTGCCGCCTACGCGCTGGTAATCACAATTGCATTTGCAATTTTATTCAAATACAAACACGTACCGGAAGAATAAATAAGCCGTATCACCATAGTATAATTTCAATTGTTTTGAAATTATTTCGAATCGATTAACTTGATGTAGAGCCGCGACCTACTCCTGGGGTTCGGCTTTCCGCAAAGTATTTTCTGCCGCATTGCCAAAACCGATCAGTTTCCATAAAGATGGATTTTGCCTCATTTTTTCAAATATCTGAGAAATGTTTTTGCCATCCTGAGAAATCCTAGATCGGTCTGGTGTGCTCCGTCAACTGAGCCTTCATAATCTTTTCCGGTGAGATTTTTAGCGGGAATATAGCGCAGATTGCGATAACCCTCTTTTCGGAGACGTTTGTAGAGCTGATGCCAATACTCATTCTTCTCTATCAGGTCATTCCTGCTTTTGACATCCACCAAAGCATAAGAAAATATCACGTTTTCTACCATGAAAATCGGCTTGTCAGGATGTTTTTCGGCAAGATATGTAAGGAAAAAATAGGCGCTGTCGCGTAAAATCCGTGTCGTGCAATTGGGCAGACAGTCAATCACATATTGCTCCGCATCAACTCTTGCCACTATTTCGGCCATTGACTTATCCATACGGGCATTGCCGCTGAATCCAAGGTTGATCACCTCCTGCTGCCTTTCACGGCTGATTATCGAGGTATAGACCATACCTGGACGTGAGGCGCATCCGCCTTGAGTGATACTTGTGCCGTAAAAGAGAATCGGCTTACGATTCCCTTTTGTGAGTAAATTACTCCTTGGCATTCCAATGACCGCTGAGGAATCAACCCCGATGTCCAAACATGTGACTCCATCATAGAGAGGCAGATAGGCCATATAATCTCGCATTTGACCCGACATATTGCGAACAAACAGATTAGAAGATTCTTTTCCGTTGGGTTGTGCCGTACCTATGAAACGCCAGGTATCATTCTCATCAAGAAAATAGAGGTCTATTCCCCGAATACCCGTCCCGGCCATATGAGCCATATTGAAATTATTCAGAAGAGTCCACTTTGCTCCTATCGCCTTTGCATCAGTAGAAAACCTGACTGCCAGACCGGCTGAATTAAGGCCAAGATCCCATACTGCCTTACGAGTGACATCTTTCATATCTAACGGAAGCCGCGAATAATAGAGCTCCGTATTGTCAAATCCCTGATTGATTAGCATCAACTCTCGTGCATCGGTATAAACAAGTTCGGAAGCCTTTTGACCCCAAACCAAAGCAGGCATAAGAGCAAACATCATCACAAAAAACACTCTTTTCATATCTTCTCTAAATCTTTATCCATTCTATTTCTATCCCCTTGCGCTCCATTCCACGGAACCAGGTCATCTGACGCTTTGCAAATTGATGAATGGCAATTCTGAGTCTGCTGACCATCTCTTCGTACTCCATCTTACCGGTAAGGTACATAGTCAGAAACTTATATTCGAGACCATACCAGATAAGATCCTCCGGTGGTATGCCGCTTTCCAAAAGCTGTCGCACCTCTTCCACCATGCCACCTGCCAGACGGGCATTCAGACGGGCGTCAATGCGTGCATTGCGCACTTCACGTGAAACGCTTATACCGATGAATTTGGTTTTTTTCGGCAAAAATGAGCTTCGTTTGACGGGGTGTTTCTCCTCCCATATCGCAATCTCCAAAGCACGGATAAGACGCTTGCGAGTATCATAGTCGGTGGTATTGTGGGGTTTGCGCAATAACTCATATTTAGCGATTAGCTCTTCTGTAGGAAGTTTCTCCAATTCAGCCCTCAGAGCCATATCAGGGGGAACTTCGGGGAGATAGTAGCCGCAGGTGGCCGCTTCTATGTAAAGTCCGGAACCGCCGCATAATATCGGAGTTTTACCCCTTTGCAGAATATCTTGATATGCCCGTTCAAAGTCCTTCTGATACTCAAAAATGTTGTATTTTGAGCCGGCATCGGCGATATCTATCAGATGGTAGGGAATCTCACCATACTCCTCCAAATCCTTGCCTGTGCCTATGTCCATCCCCCGAAATATCTGTCGAGAATCGGCGGAAATGATTTCTCCGTCCAGCTCTCGGGCGAGTTTTACCGCATAACGGGTCTTCCCTGAGGCCGTCGGACCCAGGACACATATCAGATCATATTCCTCAAATGGGGACTTTAGCATATAGGGAGCTCCTTTGGTTTATTCCACAAAAATAAACTAATTTTGCAACGTTTCGCACCATTTGTGCATCTATTGATGCAAGCAAATGAGAAAGACAGGTCATATATATGGCAAAGAGGAAGGAAAATAGAATCGACATAAGGAACAAGAAGGCTACTTTCGACTACGAACTGATAGAGCATTTCACAGCCGGCATCGTGCTCAGCGGTAGCGAGATCAAATCCATACGTGCAGGCAAGGCTTCGCTTGTGGACAGCTACTGTTATTTTGTCGAAAATGAACTCTTTGTAAAGAATATGCACATCGCCGAGTATTGGTGGGGCTCCGCATTCAGCCGTCAGGACCCGAAACGAGACCGCAAACTGCTGCTGACGAAGAAAGAATTGCGCAAATTACGACGTGCAACACGCGAAAAGGGTATGACCATCATTGCCACACGGCTTTTCATCTCGGACAACGGCTACGCCAAACTTAACATCGCTCTTGCCCGCGGTAAACGCGAATATGATAAACGCCAATCCATAAAAGAGAAGGATATGCGCCGCGAAATGGAACGCGTGTGATAGAGATCTACTTCTTCTTTTTCTCCTTGGGAGAAGGATGATAGTGTTTCTTAGGCTGCTGTACAACAGCCATAGCAGGTCTTTTCGCAACAAGACTCCATATAAGTATCACCAATCCCGCAACGATGAACGGGATGCTCAGCAATTGTCCCATATTAAGCACCATTCCCTCCTCAAAGGAAACCTGAGGCTCCTTAACATATTCGATAAGGAATCTCATACCGAAAAGCACTATAAGGAAAACCCCGAAAAGAGTACCTTTTTTAAGACTCTTAAGACGGTAACGGTAGGCTGCAAGCAGTGCAAATCCCAGCAACAGATAGCTCAAAGCCTCATATAGTTGTGTAGGATGTTTGGCTACGGTCTCTCCGCGCTGCACGAAAATAAATCCCCAAGGCAAGGCGGTCGGATTACCGTAAATCTCCGAATTCATAAGATTGCCCAGACGTATAAAACATCCTGCAAAGGCAACCGCTATGGCAATTCTATCCAATATCCACATCATATCGAAACCATTCTTGCGACCATATTTGTGACAATACCACCAGATGGCCAGCAATACGCCTATGGCTCCGCCATGACTCGCAAGACCTCCTTTCCATGGCATGAATATCTCAAACCAGTGAGATCTGCTCAGATAATAATCGGGTTGATAGAAGAGACAGTGGCCTAAACGGGCACCTACGATGGTACCGATAAGCAGCGCATAGAGCAGTGGCTCCAGCAGTTTTACATCGACTCCCTCTCTTTTATAAAACTTGGTAAAAAGCCAATATCCGAGGGGGAAACCTGCAATAAAGAGCAGTCCGTAATATCTGACAGACAAAGGACCGAGTTCGAAGATCACCGGATCCACATTCCATACTACTGATAAAAAATCCATAATCTGTTGGTATTTATTTTAAACTAAAAAATCAACGTTTTAACCTGGCAAAAACGCTCATTGGCAGTATTTTACCGAAACTATCCCTGAGCACCGATTCGCCACAATCCAACGAACTATACTTGTCCCCAAATGCACAACTCACCAAAGTCTCCGCCATAGCGGGCGAATAACCGTTGGAATAGAGATTAAGCAACATAAAACTCCCCTCCGGGGCAAGTATTGAGGCTATATGTAGGAGCATATCATAGATAGACTCATCGAGTTTCCACCTCTCGCCATCGGGACCATAGCCGTATGCCGGAGGATCAAGAATGATGCCATTGTAGAGGTTGTTTCTTCGTGCTTCGCGTTTAACAAAAAGCAGTGCATCCTCGATTATCCAGCGTATATTGTCAAAACCGCTACTCTCCATATTGCCACGTGCCCAGGTTACCACCTGACGTACTGAGTCCAAATGTATCACATCTGCTCCGGCTTTGCGGGCAGCAAGTGAGGCTGCTCCCGTATATGCAAAAAGATTTAGTACTCTGGGCGGAGTTCCATCGGTAAAAGAGGCTGCAATCTCCTTAACACTGCTATAAATATAATCCCAATTGGGAGCCTGTTCGGGGAAAACCCCAATGTGCTTGAATGAGGTGAGTCTAAGACGGAGATCAAATCCAACCCTTGGATAGGAGATCATCCACTCCTTATCCATCTTGTTAAGCATACTCCACGAGCCGCTATCTTCCTTGCCGGCCTTTCCCAAGCCTGCACCTGGGGCAAACTTAGTATGTGCACGTTTGAGCCACTCCTCTTCGGGAAGAGTGCGCTCCCAAAGAGCCCTTTGCTCAGGTCGAATCATCACATACCTACCAAAGCGCTCCAGCTTTTCGAAGTTGCCGGAGTCTATAAGTTCATAGTCGCGCCAGGACGAGGATGGATATTCGATAGTCATGCAATAGGATTATTCGCGTATAGCCTTGATACCGGGGAGTTCTTTGCCTTCAAGATACTCGAGCATCGCACCACCGCCGGTGGAAACATAGCTTACCTTGTCGGCATAACCCATCTGTGTTACAGCCGCCACCGAATCGCCACCGCCCACAAGGGTGAAAGTGCCTTTTTTAGTAGCATTGGCGAGCATTTCTGCCATGGCATTGGTAGATTTGGCAAAATTGGGCATTTCAAAGACTCCGAGCGGACCATTCCAAAGAACGGTACCTGAGTTATCTATTATTTCCTGCCAAAGTTTGAGTGAAGAGGGAGCAGCATCCATAGCCTCCCAGCCGTCAGGAATCTCGAAATTGTCCACAATCTTGAAATTCGCATCGTTACTGAAGCTGTCGGCCACCACTACTTCGCGGCGAAGGTCGAGATCTATGCCTTTAGCCTCAGCTTTTGCCATAATGGATTTTGCGGTCTCAATCTGATCATCCTCGCAGATGGAGTTGCCGATTTTTCCACCCAGAGCCTTGATGAAAGTATATACCATACCGCCTCCGATAATCAGATGATCAACTCGGTCAATGAGGTTCTCAATAATCCCAATCTTGGAGGAGACCTTTGCTCCGCCGAGAATGGCGGTAAGGGGACGTGCGGGATTATGAAGTATCTTGTCTATGGCCCGGATTTCGCCCTCCATCACATATCCGAACATCTTATCCTTCGGAAAATAATTTGCAATAAGCGCCGTGGAGGCGTGAGCTCGGTGTGCCGTACCGAAAGCATCGTTGATATAGCAGTCTGCATAGGAAGCAAGTTTGGCAACGAATGCTTTCTGACTCTCTTTGATCGCAGCTTTAGCCGCCTGTTTCTCCTCATCGGTAGCATCATCAGCCAGCCCGCGGGGTTTACCCTCTTCTTCTGCATAAAAACGGAGGTTTTCCAGTAGAAGCACTTCGCCCGGCTTGAGTGCCGCAGCCTGTGCCTCAGCTTTCCGGCAATCTTCGGCAAACCGTACTTTGGTGCCGAGATACTCCTCTATACGGGAAATGATGTGTTTTAGGGAGAATTTTTCCGCCGGCCCCTTGGGACGGCCAAGGTGCGACATTATGATCAGCGAGCCACCTTTTTCAAGGACTTTTTTCAATGTAGGAATAGCCGCTTTGATGCGGGTGTCGTCTGTAATTTCAAATTGCTCATTCAACGGAACGTTGAAATCGACTCTTATAATGGCTTTTTTGCCTGTGAAGTCATAAGTTTCAATAGTAGTCATAAAATATACTGTATAAAATCCTTCTTTATCGGCCGCAAAATTATAAAATATTTGACAAAAAGTTGCTAACCTTCAATATATTAATTACATTTGTATGACCCGATTCCTTGAACTTTGTAAAATCTTTTTGCCATGTCAAAATATGAGTCAAATCTCTTTTGGAATCCCCGGGATAAAATCGATGAGACAAATATCGAACGCACAATCTATGCCTTCGAATCACTTTTACTTCAATATAACACACGCACAAGGAATGTTATCGGCAACTACCGCGGCAATTTCAAAAATGACCGCGCCTTTTTCAACGAATTTCTCTCTCTGAAAAGAAAAGAGATCCTTTCCTGGCGTAACTGCGGTGTCAAGACTACCCGCAATGTGATGGAAATCATTGCACAAGTGCGCAGCCGGCTACCCAGTGACAATATTAAGAGTCTGGTTCACGACATTCCGATGCTGGATAGCGAAACAATCCTCAAAATCTTTAACCTCAAGGAAAAACTGGGTTATTTTCCGGTTTTCGCCACTCTGAAAGAATATATCCGCACATTTGACGAGAGAGATTTCAAAGTTCTGGACTCTCTGCTGCTAATCTATGACGGCAAAATTCCTGTTAGCCGTCTAGAAGTTGCAAAGGAACTCGGTGTCTCCATAGAACGTGTGCGTCAGATGCTGTTAAACATAATTAACCGCATAGACGATTACCTCGGTATGATGCACAAACTGGTCAAGACTCCCAGGGGTTATCGCAAATGTCCTTACCGCTGGCGTTCCACCGGAGTACATCAGGACATAAACAAAGCAGAAGGCACCAATTTCAGCCGCAATATCGTCAATATGGCTTTGGCTAAACTTTACCGTGAAATTGCCATTGTCGGGAATGTACGCGACTCTATGATGATGAAAAATGACCGTTTTTCAAGGACCACTCTCGTACCCACCAAGCCGGCCAAATGCTTTGACTTTGATCTGTTCCTAAAGTCAGTAGAAACAACTGCACTTGAACGTCGGGATGAAGTAGAGAAAGTGCCCATTGAGACTCTCGCCTCCGAATGCCGAATAAACCGGTATTACGACCACTATAAGAAGGATATCATAGCCGCATGCGCTACTGCGGTAAAATACAACATAGCGGTGGGAGCCGAAGCAGCAGAGGCTTATATCAGTGCCGGACTGATCAATCCCAATCCCCGCGATCCTCTCCGCATAGCTGCTAAAGATGTATTCGCCTCTATCCGTCTCTCCGTACAGGAAAATATGATCCTCTTCCCGGCCACGGTTAAAAAGCAGGTCCCCAAAATACTGGAGGAGATAATTCGTGCAAAGGGACATCCGATGACGGCAGAGGAGATACTGAAAGAATACAATCGTCTCCATCCGGGTGAAAAAAAGAGAAAGAAATTTGTTTCAGGAAATGTGCTCCGTTCTCCCTCGATAATCGCCATTGGACGTACTGGCCGTTATACACTCAAGGAGTGGAAAAAAGGCTCTCGCAGAGGAGGCACCATACGTCTTTTCGTAAGAGAGTATCTAAAATCACAACCGGAATTGACAGCTCCCGTTTCGGATGTTGTGGATTATGTATTGCAATTCAGACCGACAACCAACAGAGGTTCTATCATCTCCAACCTTCAGCTTGACCGTAAAGGCTCATTTGTCTTTTCTGAACAGGAAGGAGTAAGGTATCTTACACTGAAATCCCCTCTTAAACCATCTTAACACTTTTGCTCCAGACGGAAGTTATGTGGTACTGCTTATCGAGCAGCAAAATGTCGGCATCCTTGCCCTTTTCCAGAGTTCCCACCCGGTCGATGACATTCATTATTCTTGCAGGAGTCTCTGATGCCATCCTGACGGCATCCTCCAGAGGAACCTCGGCTCTGATAACCATATTTCTGACTAACTGATCCATTGTGGAAATTCCTCCGGCTACAGTACCGTCTGACTTTAGTTTGCAGACCCCATTCTCGATATACACTTTTGAGAAAGCAAGTTCTTCGCCATCATAGGCAGCATAACGGAGTGCTGCAGTCACCAGCGCAGTTCTGCTGACACCTTTTAGTTTGTATACTAGACGCAAAATAGTAGGGGGCAGATGCACACAATCCGCAATGACCTCGGTGGTCATCTCATCTATCAGCAAGACGCTCTCCACAGTACCCTCATATTTATATTCGCGACGTTTGTGAAAGCCGGGCATAGAGTTGTATAATT
>JAGONS010000072.1 GCA_017992915.1 Bacteroidales bacterium
CGGTCTGAACCTGATACTCATCTATTGAAGTATGTTTCAAAAAAATTAACGTTTCGCTCGAATTTTGTTACAAAATTCGGTACTTGCTTGTACTTTTTGTCTTCCAATTTTGTCAATGAACTGACGTTTCTTTCAAAACGGACTGCAAAGATAAGAACATTTTTGAAACCGGCAAAATATTTTGCAAAATTAATTGCAAAAAAACCGATTATTTTTCCATACCTTTGTTATTGAATAAACAAATGTTGAAAATGAAAAAAATCATACCTATTATATTAACATTCCTGGTATTTCTGGCGGCATCAGGATCGTCCTGTAATATGATGATGGATCTTCCGGATCTGGAAGTCAAGAATAGTGTACTGACCATAGCGAGTACCGAAGGCTCTGTCCAACGTACCGTACTCCGCGCCGCTTACAAATGGACAATCACCGTAGATAGCGATGACGGCGAGCATTTCGACTGGTTGAGAATCTCCCACATGGCCGGCGAGCCGGGAGATTTGCCTCTTGCATTTACTGCACTGAGCACCAACAACACCAATGCGATAAGAAAAGCCTATGTAACCATATCAAACAAAAAAAAGTCAGTCACAATTGAGGTCTCACAATTGATAGATTGCATCACTTTTACAGACCCCAATCTCAAGAAAACTCTGGTGTCGCGCTACGACACCAACAATGATGGGGAAATCTCCGATTACGAGATGAGGGTTTTGACCAAACTCGACTGCTCAAAAGGCAAAGCCAAGTCACTCAAGGATCTCAACGGATACCCATTCATAAATATCAACTGCTCGGAGAATTTGATCGACACACTGGATATCAGCAAGTTTCCTAACCTTGTAACCATTGACTGTCAGCGCAATATGATGAAGCACCTGATTGCCGGCGCATCCCCCTCAATTGTGAACATCAATTGCTCACACAATAACATCGCATACCTGGATGTCAGCAGCTGCAAATCGCTCAAAACCCTGGAACTCACATACAATGTGCTGGATACCATAAATATCAGCAACACAAATCTAACCAGTTTTGATTGTACCATGGTGGGACTGGGGACCGTAAAAAGTCTCAATGTCAGCAATTGCCTCTACCTCGAAGAACTCAACTGCAGGTTCAATTCCATAAAAGAGCTCAACCTTGCAGGATGCGTCTCCCTCAAAACACTGATCTGCAGTTATAATAATCTCACCACTCTGGATATCTCCCAAAGCAGCTTGCTTGAGGATGTTGACTGCAGCAACAACAATATCGGCACCATTACCACCGACAAGGCGATATTTCTAAAACAACTGGATATCAGCAGCAATAATATAAAATTCCTGGACCTGCGCCAGAACAGATACCTCACTCACCTCTGGGCGATGAACAACCCTTTGGAAGTAATTCAGCTTACCAACACCCCTTCAGAGACATTTATCTATTCCGAAAATACCTCGGAAAAGATAGAATACAATCGTGAGCAGGTAGCGGGCGGATATATTCTTTACTACTATTATCTGCCTGCGGTATATGTCAACGGAGAACTGGCCAACACCATCCACAGAGTTGTGGTTGTAGAGTAGTTTATTCCTTCTTTCCGTAAATCATCTTTAACGCCCTGGCCAGCTGGTCTGGGCAGGAAGTGGGCCTTTTACCGCACTGAATACCTTCCAGTTTGCGAATGACCTCTTTTACTTTCATACCCTCAACAAGAGCGGCGATGCCTTTGGCATTGCCGTTGCAACCTTTTGTGTACTCGAGGAATGTGATGCGGTTCTTGCGTATATGGATTTCAATATTGACGGAACAAACCCCTTCAGGCTTGACATGCACGATCCTGGTGCCATCATTGCGGATAGTGTCTGAAATAATGCTCTGTGCTCTGAGGTTTCCCGATGCAAAGAAAAATAGTGCAGTTGCAAAGAGAATGGTGAGTGCTTTGTTCATTTATATATTCTGGGATTGACCTGCGCTTCAAAAGAGTTTGGGATAGTTGTCATCCACCTGCTGCAGAATGTGAGAAATTATAATGTCCCTGAAGAGAGTCGATTGGGAAGAAATTTTGTATTTGGTGCAGTACTGCTCTATGAGAGACATCTCCCTTTCATTAAAAAGTATTGTTTTCCTATGTCTGCGGATCAGTTCATCGCGCTCTTGAGCGATGATATCCGGAGATAATTTTTGCTTTTTTGATCTCTTTTTCACTTCAACTGTAAAAATATGGCATCAAAGGTAACATTTTTTAAATAATTAGGTTCCTTGTTAAAAAAGATTGGTATCTTTGCTCCACTTTATGAACAGGGATTTTTCTATATTTTCTTTTGATGGAAAGACTTTCAGAGTCCGAAGATAGACCTGTACGGCCCGATTCGTGGGCTTTACGGGTTTCCATTAATTCCGGAGGGATGTCCCTCCCAAAATACTCTCTGTTTTTATTTCAGTTTTTTCATTTACAATGGATATAAATGTAATTGTGGCCGATGAGAGCCATATACAGTACGCAGAACGTATATGTGAACTTGTATATATTTCGGCACAGGAAAGGGGTACCGGCATAGCCAAAAGAACGCCTGAATATATCTCCGCAAAAATGCTTTCAGGCAAGGCAGTAATTGCCATAGCTGAGAACGGCGAACTTGCCGGCTTTTCCTATATAGAGACCTGGGGGCACCAGAAATTCGTAGCCAATTCCGGTCTGATTGTGGCACACAAATTCCGCCAGACCGGCCTTGCCAGACGTATCAAACAGAAGATTTTTGAACTTTCAAGAACTCTTTACCCCGATGCGAAGATATTCAGCATCACCACCGGTCTTGCAGTAATGAAGATCAATTACGACCTGGGATTCCATCCGGTAACCTTTTCCGAGCTCACCGATGATGAAGAGTTTTGGAAGGGTTGCAGCGGATGCCGCAATTTTGACATTCTTCAGCGTAATAATTATAAAATGTGCCTCTGCACGGGTCTTCTTTACGATCCGGCTCAACATTCGGGCGACCACAAAAAACAACCAACAGAAAACAATTAATAGATATGAATAAAAAAGTCGTACTTGCATTCAGCGGAGGTCTGGACACCTCTTTCTGCGTTCCCTATCTCAAAAATGAGAGAAATTTTGAGGTTCATACCGTAATGGTCAACACCGGCGGTTTCTCCGAAGAAGAAGCCAAAGCCATCGAAAAGAGGGCTCTGGAACTTGGAGCCGCGACTCACACAACCGTAGATGCAACGGAAACCTACTACAGAAAAGGCATCAGGTATCTGATTTTCGGCAATATCCTTAAAAATAATACCTATCCCCTATCAGTGAGTTCCGAACGCGTTTTTCAGGCACTGGAAGTACTTAAACATGTCAAAAAGATAGGTGCCGATGCAGTAGCGCACGGAAGTACCGGAGCGGGCAACGACCAGGTGCGATTTGATATAGTATTTGAGATCCTGGCACCCGAAGTTGAGATCATCGCCCCGATAAGAGAACTGGGCCTAAGCAGGAAGGAGGAAATTGATTATCTGCAGAAACACGGGTTCAATTTCTCCTGGGAGAAGTCCAGATACTCCATCAATCAGGGACTCTGGGGCACCAGCATCGGCGGTGTGGAGACTCTCTCTTCCCATGGCTACCTACCTGAAGAGGCATATCCCGCTCAGGTGACCCGAGCGGGGAGCGAGATTATTACCATTGCCTTTGAGAAAGGTGAGCCGGTTGCCCTCAACTCGGAAAAGATGACACCTGTGGAGCTGATCCGCAAACTCAGGGAAATAGCAGCTCCCTACGGCATCGGCCGCGATACTCATGTAGGAGATACAATCATAGGCATCAAGGGCAGAGTGGCATTTGAGGCGGCAGCGCCCCTGATTATTATAAAGGCGCATCATCTCCTCGAGAAGCACGTGCTCACCAAAGCACAGCTCTACTGGAAGGAACAGCTTTCCGGATTCTACGGCCAGATGATGCACGAGGCACAATACCTTGATCAGGTAATGCGCAATATCGAAGTCTACCTTGAGGACTCGCAGCGCGCCGTTACAGGCGAAGTTCAGGTTCGTCTGCAGCCCTACAATTTCCAGGTTCTGGGCTGTAAGAGCGATTTCGACCTTATGAGCTCCAAATTCGGGGATTACGGCGAAGCCAACAAATCCTTTACCGGCAGGGATGTAG
>JAGONS010000015.1 GCA_017992915.1 Bacteroidales bacterium
AGGTGGCATCGAGCCACCTCAACTTTAACCCAAGACAAGAACCTCAGGCTCATAATTGTCCGATAGTAATTGGAAAAATGAATTGAATTATTAACCAAAAACGGTCAACCCTATTTAGGGAAGTTCACATACTACATACTACATACTACACACTACACACTACACACTCATCTCTTTTTCGCTGCTATGCAAACATCACACATACCACATGGAGCAGATTCCTCCTGACCGAAATAGTGCAACAGCGATACGTTGCGACAGGTGGAATTGTCCGTAACAAGAGATATCATTGCATTGACCCCGCCCATGCGGCGCTGCACTTTTTCATCATACTCAGATTCGGGCAGACGTAGGTTTTTCTCATATAGCCGCTCATTATAAAATGTGAGAATCGGTGAACGGAATTTTGGCAAATAAGTCATCACATGCCTGTTTGAAAGGGAGATAAGTTTGGCTTTAACCGCATCTACGGCATAACGGCCGGCCCGTGCGATTTTCTCTTCATCTATGGTAACATAATCGGAAAAGATACCGGTATACATCCTCAAAAGAACTTTTACGAAAGTATCCATCTCATTTGAACCCAACTGAACCTTATAAAGTTCGTCTCTCGAAACGTCAAAACGGACCCTGGAGGCGATTTCCAACTCTTCGGAAAGCGTCCAGTACCCGGCCTGCTCAATGTATCTGATGGCATAATATGCAGTAGCGGAATGAAGTTTAAAATGCTTCACAAATGCATCAAGGTCAAACTTAACGCTGCGTCCACCACCCTCTTCATAGGGTATTCCGAGAAAGATGAAAACCTTTTGGTAAATATCATGGATATAGTCCAGAGGAGGAAAGGTCACGCGAGTAATCTGTTTCAGACGCCTAATGTCGCTTTCATTCCAGAGCAATACGGTATAGGATTGTTCTCCATCCCTACCGGCCCTTCCGGCTTCCTGAAAATAACTTTCAACAGTATCGGGCATATCAAAGTGGCATACAAATCTCACATCAGGCTTGTCGATGCCCATTCCAAAGGCGTTAGTCGAAACTATGATACGGGTCTGATCGCTCTTCCATTGGTCCTGTATGCGTGAACGGGTCTCCCTATCCATCCCGGCGTGATAGGCCTCTGCATCTATTTTCAGGCTGCGAAGAAAAGAGGCGATCTGTGAAGCGGTACGCCTTTTGCCGACATAGACGATGCCGGTTCCGGGGACATTTTGGCAAATGGAGAGCAACTGTCCCATCTTGTCCTCACATTTTCTGAAAACATATGAAAGATTTGGCCTTTCAAAAGATGAGGTAATCTTATTGGGAGCCTCAAATTCCAGATTTGCCATAATATCATCAGCCACTTTAGAAGTAGCCGTGGCGGTTAGGGCAATGACAGGCACACGCTTATGAGTGCTGATAATCTGCCGTATTTCCGCTATCCGGAGATAATCCGGCCGGAAATCATGTCCCCACTGACTGATGCAATGTGCCTCATCCACCACCAGATAATTGACATTCATTCTGGCCACCCGTACACGGAAAAGTTCAGTCCTCAAACGCTCCGGAGAAACATAGAGAAACTTATAATCACCATAAATCGCATTATCCAGAGTAATGTCCATCTCACGGTAGGTCATGCCGGAAGAGACCAGCAAAGAGGGAATTCCGCGCTCATTCAGACTCTCTACCTGATCTTTCATAAGCGCAATCAGAGGCGATACCACTAAACAGATTCCCGGTGTCATCATAGAGGGCACCTGGAAGCAGATAGATTTGCCGCCACCCGTAGGCAGGATGGCAAGAGTGTCCTTCCCCTCCAGCACAGAGGCGATAATGTTCTCCTGCATCGGACGGAAGGAGTCATATCCCCAGTACTTTTTCAAAGTTTCTCTCATGCCGCAAAAATAGCAATTATATGGCAAACTTTTTGCAAAAAATAGGGGCGTATAAAATTATTACTACCTTTGCGAGATAATTAACAAAAAGAAATTAATGTAACAATTATGGCAAATATCGATTTATCAAAGTACGGCATCCTCAATGTCAAAAAAGTAATCCACAACCCCAGTTATGAGGAGTTGTACAAAGCTGAACTGGACCCCGCACTTACGGGATTTGAGGTCGGACAATTAACAGAACTTGGTGCTGTCAACGTGATGACCGGTATCTACACCGGACGTTCTCCCAAAGACAAATTCTGGGTAATGGACGATGTTACCGAAGATACGGTCTGGTGGACTTCGGATGAATATTTGAATGACAATAAACCGGTTACTCCTGAGGCATGGAAAGAACTCAAAAAGATTGCAACAAAGCAACTTTCAGAGAAGACTCTCTATGTTATGGATGCCTTTTGCGGCGCAAATGAAAACTCACGCATTAAAATCCGATTCATAGTGGAAGTTGCCTGGCAGGCACACTTTGTAAAAAATATGTTCATACGCCCTACCGAAAAGGAACTTGCCAATTTCGGTGAGCCCGATTTCGTGGTACTTACCGCATCCAAGGCAAAGGTTGAGAATTATAAAGAACTCGGACTCAACTCTGAAACTGCAGTTGTATTCAACCTTACAGAAAATATGCAGGTAATCATAAATACCTGGTATGGCGGCGAAATGAAAAAGGGCATGTTTACCTATATGAACTATCTCCTACCCCTCCAGGGTATCGCATCAATGCATTGCTCGGCTAATGTGGGCGAGGATGGCGAAACCGCTATCTTCTTCGGTCTCTCCGGCACGGGCAAGACTACCCTCTCTACCGACCCCAAGCGTCAGCTCATCGGTGATGACGAGCATGGCTGGGACGATGATGGCATTTTCAATTTTGAAGGTGGCTGCTACGCCAAGGTAATCAACCTCAGTAAAGAGGCCGAGCCTGATATTTACAACGCCATCAAGCGCGACGCTCTACTGGAGAACGTAACCGTTGACGAAAATGGAAAAATCGATTTTACCGACAAAAGTGTGACAGAGAATACCCGCGTCTCCTATCCCATCTACCACATTGACAACATTGTCAAACCTATTTCCAAGGCAGGTCATGCCAAAAAGGTGATTTTCCTTACTGCCGACGCATTCGGAGTCTTCCCTCCCGTATCCAAGCTCACACCAGAGCAAACACAATACTACTTCCTCAGCGGTTTCACCGCAAAACTGGCGGGAACCGAACGCGGAATCACAGAGCCCACTCCTACCTTCTCAGCCTGCTTCGGAGCAGCATTCCTCTCACTCCACCCTACAAAATATGGAGAAGAACTGGTAAAGAGAATGAAAGCCAGCGGAGCTACTGCCTATCTGGTAAATACAGGATGGAATGGTACAGGCAAACGCATCTCCATCAAGGACACCCGCGGCATCATTGACGCCATACTTGATGGCTCAATCGACAGGGCTGAGACTTCATTTATACCCGTGTTCAACCTGGAGATACCAAAGGCACTCCCCAATGTTGACACCAATATTCTCGATCCACGCAATACTTATCCCTGCTCTTGTGAATGGGATAGAAAAGCACGTGATCTTGCAGGAAAATTCGTAAAGAACTTCGCCAAGTTTACCGGCAACCCCGCAGGTGCTGCACTCGTATCGGCAGGACCAAAGATATAGTGTGTAGTGGGTAGTGTGTAGTGGAGTGTTGGAAAATTCTGAGTTCTGATTATTGAACTTTGAATTTCGTTTAAATAAATGTATAGCATGAGCAAAGAAAAATGGCATTTTCGAAGCTCATGTGATACTAATTGAGTATAGTGTGAGGATCACCGCGGTGGTCCTCTTTTTTTGGATAGGAATCTCTACCATATATTATATATAAGCAATCATCAAAATTAACAAAATTGTAATACAGAATCTCTCAAGGGAATGGAATACTTTCGTATTTTAGCGCCATTAAAAACAACATTATTTTTTAATAATCAACTATGAATCAATTAATTAAGAAACTTTTGCCGCTTGTAGCATTGCTATTTTTCTCTTTCAGTGCAAGTGCGCAGATTACTACTTCAAGCATAAACGGTCAAATCCTCAGTGATTCCGGTGAAAAGCTCGTCGGAGCCACCGTTATTGCAGTTCACGTACCTTCAGGTACAAATTATTATGCAGTAGCCAACATCGACGGCCGTTATGCCATTCAAGGTATGCGTCCGGGTGGACCATATGAGATCAGAGTACACCTTCTGGGCTATCAGACCTCCCTCTTTCAGGATATAGTACTGCAGCTCGGTGTAACATTCACACAAGATGCAGTTCTTACCATTTCTACAGAAGAACTTGAAGGAGTAGTGGTAATCGCTTCACCCAGCTCAAAATTTTCAAATGAAAAGACAGGCGCAGCCACCAATATCAGTTCATCACAAATAGGCCGCATGCCTACAATCAACCGCAGCATCTCAGACATTGCGCGTATATCGCCTTACGCTAACGGAATGAGCTTTGCCGGCGGTGACGGACGTTCCACCAACTTCACAGTTGACGGTGCCAACTTCAACAACAACTTCGGTCTTAGCCCAAATCTTCCCGGAGGCGGCAACCCTATCTCAATGGATGCCATTGATGAGATACAAGTTGTTATCGCTCCCTTTGACGTACGCCAGACCAATTTCATAGGCGGCGGTATCAATGCCATCACCAAATCAGGTACCAACACCTTCAAGGGTACGGCATACACCTATTACCGCAACCAGGATATGAGGGGTAATAAAATTAACGGTAAGGAGCTTGATGAGCGCGCCAAAGAATCCAACACGGTTTACGGTTTTACTTTCGGCGGCCCTATCATTAAAAACAAGCTCTTTTTCTTCACCAACTTCGAAATGGAGAAAACTCCCGGACAGGTGATTAACTACCGCGCCAACAAGGGAGGTGAGACAGCTGAAGGTAATGTATCCCGTACACTTGCTTCAGACATGCAGAAAGTTCAGGATTTCATGATGCAAAAATATGGTTACGATACAGGGTCTTATACCGATTTCCCCGGTGACCAGTCAAATATGAAATTACTTGCACGCATCGACTGGAACATCAGTGACAATCACAGACTCAACCTCCGCTACAACTACACCAAGAATACTGCCTGGAATGCTCCCAACGGCAACTCTTCCGACACCGGATACCGTCTCAACGGCACATACCGCGTCGGCAACCAGTCAATGGCTTTTGCCAATAACATGTATTCAATGGATAATAAGGTACAGTCAATATCCGCCGACCTCAACAGCAGATTTACGGACAACCTCTCCAATCAACTTCTCGTGACTTTCTCCAAAATCGATGACGTCAGAGGTTCCAAGTCCGCCCCCTTCCCCCACATTGACATTATGGCCGGTAAAGATGGCTCAGGCAAACAGATCATGGAGCCCTACATGTCCCTCGGTTATGAACTCTTTACCTGGAATAACGGCGTACACAACAACATCCTTACAATCAAGGATGACATTACCTGGCTCAAAGGAAAGCACAAGGTACTTGCAGGTGTAAGTTATGAGTATCAATTCGCTGACAATGCATACATGCGTAACGGTACTATGTACTATCGCTATAATAGTCTCGACGATTTCCTCAATAGCAGGACTCCCGAATCGTTTGCCATCACCTATGGCTGGAACGGGGAACCCAACCCCAATGCCCGTGTAACTTTCAACCAGATAGGTTTCTATGTACAGGACGAGTGGAGCATAAGCAATAAGTTCAAACTCACCTACGGTGTGCGTTTTGATGAGCTTCTTTTTGACAATAGCGATATTGCTACCAATAAAGCCATCTACGACCTCACTTTCAGGGATGGAGAAAAGATTGACACCGGTCTGTGGCCCAAGGCTAACCTTCAGATATCTCCCAGAGTAGGTTTTATATGGGATGTAAAGGGTGACAAGTCACTCAAGGTTCGTGGAGGTACAGGTCTTTTTGCAGGACGTCTCCCGCTGGTATTCTTTACAAATATGCCTACCAATGCCGGTCTCGTTCAAAATTCGGTACAGTTCAGGACCTCTTACAAGAATGGTGTTCCTACCGGATATGACAAGCGCCTCGATGTATTCAACGGCGGTATGATGACTAATGTTCAGGACGCTATTAAGGCACTGGGGCTTCAGGCAGAACTCAATGAGAGCAATCACGTTGCAGGTTCCAAGATTTCAGGCGTTGACCCCAATTTCAAGATGCCCCAGATTTGGAAATCATCCATAGCTCTCGACTGGCAGCTTCCCGTTTCATTCCCTTTGACTCTTACCGGAGAATTCATGTTCAACAAAGTTGTGAGCGGAGTTACCATTGACAACATCAATATTGACAATACAATGAACTGGAAACGTTTCCGTGGTGCTGACAATCGTTTAATATATCCATCAAACTACGCTCTCAACAAGGGTAAGAATGCTGTTGTTTTAACCAATACCAATAAAGGTTACGGCTACACCGCCAACATCACCCTCAATGCTCAGCCGGTAAGGAACCTCGACATAATGGTTGCATACACTATGACCGAGTCCAAAGAGGTATCAGGATTGCCCGGCAGCGACCCCGTATCCACCTGGCAGGGCCTCATCACTATTGACGGTCCAAACTTCGGCACTGTACAGCGCTCACAATATGTGGTTCCCCACAGATTGATAGCCAGTGTAAACTATTTCCTTCCTTTCAAGATATTTGGCGGCAAAGGTCTCCACCTCAATCTCTTCTACTCAGGGTCATCAGGCAGCGGATATAGCTACGTTTACTCCAACGATATGAATGGTGACGGCATCAACCGCGACCTTATGTACATTCCCAAGAATGACAGCGAAATCAACTTCAAGACTGACGCTGACCGCGCTGCATTCTGGAAATTTGTGGAACAAGACAAATATCTGAATACCCACAAGGGCGAGTACGCTGAGGCTTACGCCGCACGCTCTCCCTGGGTTCATCGTTTCGATCTTCGCATTGCAGAGGACTTTGCATTCAATATCGGCAACACCAGACACAACTTCCAGCTCGTGTTTGACTTCATGAATATCGGCAACCTCCTCAATTCAAAATGGGGTGTTTACCAGACAAACGCCATCTCCAACAATAGCGCTATCCTCAAGTATGAGGGTCAGAACGCTAAGAAGCAGCCTGTATTCTCAATGTACCAGAAGGATGGTAACTACCTTACACAATCCTACGACTACAACTACCATTATGGCCAGTGCTGGAAATTCCAGATCGGAATACGCTACCTCTTCAACTAGGATTTAACCGGGAAACAACATAAACAACGAAAACGGGTATGACAACAAAAAGTCATACCCGTTTTTTATGCAATCATTGTAACTCGTATCTATTTCATTAATGAACTTCCACTTTGGGATTGGCTGCACTGCGGTAAAAGTCATTCTGAAGTGAAATTGAGACATTGTCAGCCTTTGCGCTTCGTATCATCTGCACGATGAGCTCAACTGTAGCATCATTGTCAATCTTTCCAAGTTCGGCATTGGCATTGGAGGCTTCACCTGCATAATGATTTGGATAATCTGCATACCAGAAAATGCCCGGACGCATCTGGAAAAGTGAGAGACGTCCTTTGGGCTCACCGCTTTCGGTAGATGCAAGTTCGGGTTTTACCAGTTCGGGATACATTGCCATCAATGATGAGGCTTCCAGTTCATCTGCATGACCTCCAAATGTTGAGACCTGTTTTTCATTTATAAGCCGAAGTATATGTTCCGGAGTGGAAGGACGTGCTTCGTACACTACATAATCGCGAGGAGACTCCAGCTGAGTCTGACAGAAGAATTGTATGAATGCCGTGCTGCCACCATGACCGTTGAAAAGTATGATTTTTTTGAATCCGTTTCTAACTATCTCCCTACAGGTCTCATCCAGCATTTTATAGATCAGTTCGGGCGAATAGGCAATGGTTCCAGGCTGGTGTTTTGCCTCAAATATCTGCCCTACATAATAGAATGGAAAAACCACGGCATACTCTTTCTGTGCAGCCTGCACACAGAGATTGTGCACTACTATGGCATCCGTGCCGACCGCCATATGGGGCCCGTGCTTTTCGAGAACGCCCATGGCAATGATGCAGACACCGCCCGATCGTTCGAGTGCCTCTTCGAACTGCGGTTCAAAAAGATATTCCCACTGTGCGGAAAGTTCCTGAGAATAACCTGTAACAGAAAAGTAGAATAATGTAATTAGGATTAAGATGATTCTTTTCATGATTTCGGGATTTAGATGTGCCAATTTAGCGAAATTTTTCCACTGTTTAAAAAGGGATGTCACCTTGTGGAGGAATAAATGGTTTTCATAAACAAATCTTTTGTCTTATTTTAAAAAATAATTAAATTTGTATCCCGTTATGACTATTGGATTTGACAACAAAAAGTACTTGAAAATTCAGTCCGAACGCATACGGGAACGTATCGCCCAGTTCGGCGACAAACTATACCTCGAATTCGGAGGTAAACTCTTCGATGACTATCATGCCAGTCGGGTTCTGCCGGGTTTCAAGCCTGACAGCAAGCTTCGTATGCTTATGCAGATGAGTGATGATTCCGAAATCATTATTGTTATCAGCGCCGTCGATATTGAGAAAAACAAGATGCGTAGCGATCTGGGCATAACTTATGATGAGGATGTACTCCGTCTTCGCCACGAATTTGAAAGTAGGGGTTTTCTTGTAAGTTCAGTAGTCATCACCCACTACAACGGCCAGGCCAGTGCAGACCATTACCGCCAAAGACTGGAACGTATGGGTATCCGTACATTTTACCACTACACCATAGAAGGCTATCCCAATGATGTGGCTCTCATCGAGTCGGATGAAGGATTCGGTAAAAATGACTACGTAGAAACCTCCCGTCCTCTGGTGATTGTTACCTCTCCGGGATCCGGCAGCGGGAAATGCGCAGTATGTCTGAGTCAGCTATATCAGCACCACCAGAGAGGCACTAAGGCGGGTTATGCCAAATTTGAAACATTCCCCGTTTGGAACCTCCCTTTAAAACACCCAATACATCTCGCTTACGAAGCAGCTACGGCAGACCTCAATGATATCAATATGGTAGACCCCTTCCATTTGGAGGCATATGGTACGGTTGCCATCAACTACAACCGTGATATAGAGATTTTCCCCGTGCTTAACACCCTTTTCGAGGGCATTTATGGTGAAAACTATTACAAATCACCCACCGATATGGGGGTAAATATGATAGGATTCTGTATAAGCGACGAGGAAGTTTGCAGTAATGCCGCACGCGACGAGATTATCCGTAGATATTATACTGCATTGGGCAAACTTGCAGAGGGAGCACTAAACGATGCCGAAGTCAAAAAGATAGCTCTGGTAATGAAACAGGCCAAAATTACCACTGCTTTCCGTCGGACTACGGTGGCTGCCAAAGAGCGAAAAGAGCAGTCAAATGTTCACTCTGCCGCAATAGAACTGGCCGACGGCACCATCATCACTGCAAAGACAAGTGATCTTCTGGGCCCAAGCGCTGCATTGGTACTCAATGCCACCAAACATCTGGCGGGTATTGACCACGATGTAAAACTTATTCCCCAGAGCATGATCGAGCCAATTCAGAAGACCAAAGTCTCCTATCTGCACGGCAGGAACCCGCGTCTGCATACGGATGAAGTGCTGGTGGCACTGTCGATGCTCAGCACTACGGATGAAAACTGCCGCCGTGCTTTGGAAAAACTTCCCGAACTAGATGGCTGTCAGGTACACTCTACTGTAATGTTGAGTGAGGTTGACCGCAAGATATTCAGAAAACTCGGTGTTGACCTAACCTGCGATCCGATAAAGAAATCTTAATCTTCAGAATTGTCTGACTTTGGCTTGGGCTTGATGCTGATTTTCAGATCGCAGTCGAGCTCTTCCGCCATATTGCGAAGGTCACTAAGAAATATCGAATCTACCTTGACACAGTTGGTCCACCAGGGCATACCGCTGTGGGCGAGGCCCTTTTTACGCAACTGCTCTATGAAGTCCTTATGGGTATAACCGGCATCAGTAATGGCTCGGCGCAACTCGAAAAGACGTTTAGAGGAGTCAAGGCGAGGATATGCACGCTCAGCAACTTCAATCTCAAGATGCTCGGGCATCTCCACCTCCTTTGTCGCACGTCTGGATACCAAACGATAGTCCCAATCATAACCATAATTGCCGAAGATTTCCTTGATCTTGGCGATAGTCATATCATCATATTCAAACCATTGCTGCATGGATTGCTTCGATATGCCCGCTTTGCGGGAGAATGAAGAGACATTTTCACCCGACATCTTTAAAAAATGCGCTATAAAATCCAGATTAACGAGAGTTGAAATTTTGCTTGGACGTTTTCCTGCCATAATGCTTTTAATTATTTTTGTTTATTGTTATTGCACAAATTTAATAAAAAAAAGCATTATTTCATAATATATTTTAACTTTTTTCGTGTTTTTATTGATTTTGTAATGTTTTTTTTAGATTTAATATCGGGCAAAGCTTCAAATGCAGATATGATTCTATGAACACGGTAATTAATAGCACAGGCCAGATAGTCAGGGTCTTCTGAGATAGAGAGAGCAATTGCGAGAGATGAAGGTAGAATGTCCGGTAGCTCCTTGTAGAGCGAATTCAACCCAAGGGCAATAAGTTCTTTGGCGTGAAGTTCATCCCTGTTGATTTCCACGCAGAACTCGTTGTTTGCAGTGTCGAATGAAATGGTGAGAAGTTTTGTCATATGTACTCTGTCAGTTGATTTCAATCGGTTTTTCAACAAAGAAAAGCATTGAATTCATAAGAAAAAGCACCCGAAAGGCTTTTTGGGCAAGTTTTTGCGATTGTCGGCATCCGTATCATTTTCCAAAAAAAGCAATGGGGTGCCTTTGAGGTCATTGAGAGATTTTAGAGTGATGAATAGCATATTTTACAAATGGAAAATTAATTTATCGGTTTTCTGCAACCCATTTAGAATGACCTCCGTGGCCGATTGAATAGAACAGGATTTGTCAGTGTATTTTATTGTTTGGTAAATGTTTTCCATATTTACAATCAAAAATATACGAATCTAAAACATTTGCAATGAAAACACTGAAGATAATGTTATTCGTACTGACGGCAGCCCTGATTGCGGCCGGATGTCGGGAAGATTCAGAGAGCAATAAGGTTACCGGAAATGTGAGATTCCTCTCTGTCGTGAAGGATGAAATAGCCACAAAGAGCAGTATCGAGGTGGATGACTCCGCTATAATTACCATAGGTATCCATCTTTACGACAATATGGGAAGACTCGCCGGGTCGTACAACTTTTCCGGTGAAGGAGAGATATCCATTGATTTGCCTGCCGGAGAGAGTTACATAGTATATGCTCTGGCCAATGTCGGCGAATTCACCCCTCCACTTTTGGAAATCGATATGCGAGTGGTTTCCATCGAATGGCCGGGTTTGGCAGGAATAACTTCAGGGGGCTTCCCTTTGGCTCACACCGGAACTCTTACGGTTGCACAAGGAAATAACAGTTATACGATGGAGTTTGTACGTCTTGTCGCAAGATATGACCTTGTAATAGACCGCAGCAATCTGGAAGGATATTTCGAAGTAACCGGGGTCAGACTTCGCAACTCCGCTGCCGATGTGTTTCCATTTTCTGCCAGGGCTGCTACTGCAACCCTCGATGGTGATATATCCACAATATCGGATCTGCAGCGCCTCAATACAGGATCCGCCGTATCATTTTATATGTATGAAAATCTCCAGGGAAATCTTCTGCCGGACAACAGAGACCCGTGGGCCAAAATTCCGGATAATATTCCCTCTGCCAAAAACCTCTGCACATTCATCGAAATCGAGGGCAGATATATCGGAGGGGGCGTTTCAGCGGGACTTAATTCGGACAAAATGACCTTCAGATTCTATCTTGGGGCTGACAACACCTCTTCATTCGACATTGTGCGAAACACAATTCAAACACTCTCTTTCCTTCCCTCGGACAATTCCATTTCCACAGAATCCTGGAAAGTGGACCCCGGAATCGTAGTAGATAACAGAAGCATCGGCTGGAACCCGCCGGTTCTGAATATTGTCGCGATGGGGCAAGATACAGCCTGCCTTGTGCTCTCCCCTGCCGGACTGCCCGTAACACTGAAGAGCAGCGAGTTCTTTGAAAACGGACACCTGAGCTATTCCCGTGAGGGAGAGAGGGTCATCATCAGCAGCACCTCAAATGTCATATCACCGATAAATGCTACCTTGACTGCCGGCACGCTCGATATGAAAAAGAGCAGTATCCTGCAAATCAATGTAGTGCCTTCAGTGATCGTAACAGATATTATCGTGAGACCAAGCGACACTTCCCTCTTCTATGGAAACAATATGCAGCTTAGCGCAACGGCGGTGTGGTCGGACGGCTCAACAAGTGATATTACCGAAGTATGCTCATGGAGCAACAATAATCCTAATGCGGTCCTCCTCTCCTCCTCTGCCTTCGTGACTAATGTTTATTCCGGAGACGAGGATCGTGTCGATGTGACGATAACCGCTCGTTATTACGGAAAAAGCCGTACTGCACGCATAGTATGTTACCGTAACGGTTATACGAGTCACTCTTATGAACTCAACGTCGACCCCACATCCGTAACGGTAACTGTCGGCTCCTCTTTTCAAATTACAGCCATACTGACCACTAAGACATTTGTCAACGGAGAGGAAAATGACTCCTCCACTTCCGACGTAACTTATACTGCCCAATGGATAACTCACCATCCCGACAAAGCAACAGTCTCCGCCGGAGAGGTCAGTGTCCTCACCACAGGCATAGCAATCATTCAAGCATCACACAGTAGAGAGTCGGATTTCACATATGTAGATATAATACCGCAAACTGCTCCTACCATCACATCCATAAGCATCTCCCCCACCTCCGCCACCATCACGGCAAATGGCAGCACATCTTTTATCGCAACTGCAACATATTCGGACGGTAGCATGGAAGATATCACATCACTCTGTACCTGGAGCAGTTCCGACACCGATGCAGCTACTGTAAGTAACGGGACGGCCACCGGATGCAACACTACTTATTCCATAAAAACAACCACAATCACAGCTACCTTCTCCGGAATGAGCGCTACGGCAAACCTCACGGTAGAAGGAGTGACGAAGAGTCCTACGGCAATTTCAATCTCGGCATCCCCTTCAACCATAGAGTGGAACGGAACAAGTCTGCTCTCTGCCACTGTTACATGGAGCGATGGCTCGGTAACGACTGAAACCGATGTCACCTACACAATCGTCTCGGGAGAGGAATATGTATATAACTATCAGGTGGAAGAGGGTGCTCTCAGAGGCAACAACAGCGAATCCACTGACAGAAATGTCATAATCAGAGGTACATTCTCATACGGCGGAACCGTTTTGACGGATGATGTAGTTGTTACAATCAAAGGAAAAGAGGGAGTTTCGGCATCGGCAATTGTCCTATTTATGAATAGATATACCATCGCTCAGGGTGATAGCCCATGTATTCTATCAGCTATGGTAACATATAGTGACGGCAACACCGAAACATTTACCTCATCGGAAGTCACATACTCACTAGAAGGAGAAAATGTCTCCTATGCAAATCTCATCGGCAACACAATCGAAGCAGCCAACAATAGTGATTCTTATAAGCCCGTTATGGTCAAAGTCTCCTATTCCTCCGGCGGTGTCACCGTTACGGATATGAAAGTGTTAAATGTCAGACCTAAATATCCGGTCGAAGTACAAATCACTCCATCAGACAATAATTTTACTTCCCCATCGGGAGTGACTCTTGCATCGGGACAATCCATCTCATTTACAGCTGTAGCCATATATAGCGACGGGAGTACGGCAGAGTGCACCTCATCTTCCGTATGGACAATCACCATAAGTCACTCCGACGGCGGTACAAGGGTGATCGGTGGCAACAGCGTCTCCTACAGCCAGCTCTACGATGAGCAGGAATATACCATCACAGGTGTGACCGTGACAGCTTCATATACTACTGACGACGGCCTGAAGAGCACTACCGCCACCGGTACGCTCTCCGGATTGATAACGTTGCAATAATTATTTTTTGTTAAAAATCTGTTACGTTTAATCATTTATTACACTTATTAAACGATGATTCTTTTAACATGTTGCAAAATAAAGCAACTTTTCGTAGATTTGCGTATTAATAAAATTGAACTTTATTAAAACTTATCTATTATGAAAAAATTACTTATTGCTTTAGTGCTCGTATTCTTTTGTACTCAGGGATATGCACAATTTTACGTAGGTGGTACTTTTGGTTTTTCTTACAGTAACCTGAAAGGAGCCGGCGGTATGGGCGGTTTCGATGATTTTTATGGAACAGGTGATGGGAATGGTTATGACGATGAAGATTATGAAGACTATAGTTCTCCCGCTGAAACAGGTTTTTCATTTAAACTTCTTCCTGAAATAGGTTATCATCTGTCCCTCAGCACGGCTGTTGGAGTTAGTTTCGGTTATATCAAAGGATATGCTGCACTCGGTTCATTTGATATACAAGATTACAAGGCTTTGTTAAGTACGCTTATAAGTACGGCTGCGGATACCCAGTCTAAAGATGGTGGTTACCATGCAATACGTGTATCACCCTATCTTCGCTATACCGTGGTAAGAAAGGGCGGTTTTGAAATTTTTGCCGATGCAGTAGCAGGTATTAATTTCATTATGGATAGATCATCCGAAACAAATTATCTATCTATGGAACTCTGTCTGAGACCGGGTGTTTCTTTTGCTATCAGCGATAGTGTAAAACTTTTGGCAAAGCTGGGTTCTGCCGGATTCCAACATTTCAGAAATACTGATGGTGACATCAAACTTACCCGATTGGGTGTGGATATTGATGGAAGTAATCTGATGCTGGGAGCAGCCTTCTATTTCTAATTTTCGGAAGCAATATAGTATTTAAAGAATAACACTGACTTTCCCTATTAATCGATAGGGAAAGTCGGTGTTTCGGTAATGTTCCAAATTAATTTACACTTAATTAAACATTGTTTTGTTACGGCACTAAATGAGGTTTTTTGCTAAGAGCCCGGGCATATGGATATGATATGATTTTGAGAATAATTCAAATAATAACTCTGATTCTGTTGTGGATACCGCCGGTTGCAGCTCAGTCGACCGGCGCTTATAAGATTGTGGAAAAAGCCTACAATAACCGCTTCCTCAGCAATTTCCAAGCAGAGGCCGATATGACGATCTACAGACCTACCTGGCAACGTTCCATCGGGCTTAAAACATGGCTGAAAACAAGGGAAATGTGCCTAATACTCATAGTCTCCCCGACAAAGGAGAAAGGACAGGCATTTCTCAAAAGAGGCGATAATATGTGGAGTTGGCAGCCTGTGATAGAAAGAACGGTAAAAATAGCAGCATCCGCTGCCGGCACTTCCTGGCAGGGAAGCGATTTTACAGTCGATGATATGTTGAACAGTTCCTCTTTTTTATCGGATTTCAGCCACGAATTGTCGGGAGAAGAGGAAGTTGACGGAGATCTCTGTCATAAATTGCTCTTGACACCACATCCGGAAAGTACCACACTCTGGAGTAAGGTAATTGTTTGGATTAGCAAGACAACTTTCGTGGAACGCAAGATCGAGTACTACGATGAAGATGACGTTTTGATCAGAACATATTTTTCCGACAATATAAAAAAAATCAAAGACCACTATGTCCCCCTTCATCTGGAGGTCATTCCTGCCGATAAAGAGGGACATAAGACGGTTGTTACGATATTGGATTGGGACTATAGCACTTCTTTCAAAGAGAGCTTTTTCTCCCTGCAAAATATGAGACGCCTTAACTGATAGTTTTCTATGATGAAATTGGCCTGGTTGAATTTGCATAGGAATCCATCTCGTGCTCTGTTAACTATATTTTCCGTATTTTTAGCTGCATTCTTCTCCATCCTTTTCGGTTCCATAAAAAATGGAATTCTCAACTCTTCTACAGATAGTATCCTGAAACTATCAGGAGGACATATTGAGATAAGATCTAAAAGTTATTCAAAAACCCGTTCCATTGACGACATCATGCATTTTGATGCGTCAACTTTGGATTCTATTGCAATGCTCCCATACGTGAAGAGTGTTTTACCCGTTCTTCAATCCTATCTGCTCATATCTCATTCGTCATCACCCTCAACCAAAGCTGTGGCTATTATTGGCATAGATCCGGAATCTGAAAAGGATCGTATCCTGACGGTCTCTGAAATGGTTGAAGGAGACTGGTTCTCAAAACATGATAAAGGAGTAATCTTAGGCGAAAATATGAGAGAACAGCTAGGGCTGGAAATCGGTGATACTTTGGCAGTAATGGGTATGGGTTATCATGGCTCCAGTGCCGTTGGACTAATTCCTATTCAAGGTATGGCCAGGATACCGGTAGCTACGGTTGACAAAAGCACCATATTCATAACGCTTTCTGCTGCACAAGAGCTGTTTCAGGCTGAGGATTGCTATAGCGAAATCTATATAATGTCGGAAAGGCTGGATAAAGTGGATTTGATAAAATCCCAAATTCAGAACATATTTCCTTATGACGAATATGAGATAAGGGATTGGAAGTCTATTATAGAGGAGTATTTATTTTATTTTCGATTTTCCGATGCCATAGGATTCATCATCATGCTTTTTCTCTACATACTTGTAGGTTCAAATATTCTTGGCACGATCATCTTGATGACGAAAGAGAGAAAGCTTGAATTTTCGGTCTTGATTTCTATTGGAATGTCACGCAACAAGCTCAGTAAAAGTCTATTTTATGAACTTATGACAGTTGCTCTCATGGGTGTGGTTCTGGCTGTTATAATAACTCTGCCTATTGTATACTATTTCACCATTCATCCTATGCCGCTATATGGCGAGGCGGTGGCAACATTGAAACAATTCTCCATATATTCGGGACTGTATATGTCATTGGACTTTACTCTGTTTATAAAACAATTTTTAATAGTCATAGGTATATGTCTGGTATTCACCGCATATCCGGTTGCTTTCATACAACATTTAAAAGTAGATGAGGGATTAAGTAAAAGAGATGCAAATGAAGATAATCTATAAAATGGCTTTTAGAAATATTTTCAGGCGAAAAGGCCGTAGCAGTTTATTGATAACTGTTATTGCCATTGGTGTTTTTGCCGCTTCATTTGCTGTTTCAATTGCCCATGGTTGGTCGGAGGGTGTTTATAAGGAACATATTGATATGCAAACCTCCTATTTGCAAATTCATGCGAATAAATTTTCGGATGCTAATGAAGTTGCCGAGTTTATGGATAAGAGCGTGGTTCAGCAAGCCTTGGGTGCTGTCGGTGAAGTAAAGCATGCTTCTTATCGGTTGAAAACCAATGCGCTGTTATCTACCGCAAACACCAGCGTGGGACTCACCTTGATTGGAGTCGATAGAGAGGAAGAGATGAAGGTCTCTTCCGTTTACAGCACTATTGAGAGTGGAGATGGAAGCTTTTTCGATAGTGACATCATAAGACCCATAGTAATCAGTAAACGCTCTGCCGAAAGGCTGAATGTAAATATAAAGTCCAGAATCATCGTCTCTTTACAAGACTCCTCGGGAGAGATTCAAAGGGTCATGTTCAGAATAGGAGGATTGTTTCAAACCAATGGCAAAAGATTTGACAACACAACGGCTTTTGTACGAAAGTCAGACCTGATGCCTTATTTGAATATTCCTGAAGAAGCAGTTCATGAAGTTGCCATCGTCGTGAACGATTTACGGGAATGTGACAACGTTAAGCAGAAGTTAACTCTACTATTGCCGGATTACGACATTAAGAAATGGGATGAAGTATATCCCCTTATGCAGTTAGTGGATGCCTGGCACGGGATAGCCAGTTTTCTCTTTTTGCTACTTTTCTTCATTGCTTTGGGGCTTAGCACGGCTAATTTCATGATGATGTCGGTTTTAGAGAGAAAAGGTGAGTTCAGAATGCTGAACAAAGTTGGAATGAGTGACAACCGCATAGGGCTCATGATTTTAATAGAAACCCTCTTTACCACACTTATTGCTACTTCGATAGGGTTGTTATTGTGTGTACTTGCCGTATCGATCTCTTCTAAATCGGGTATAAATATCAATTTCTTATTCGATAACAATTCGGGATATGGTTTTGGTACGGTTGTTTATCCCATGATAGATAAAATCGATTTTGTTCATATCTTTGTACTGGTGTCGGTTATTGGTGTATTAACAACCATTTCGCCTATTAAAAAGGTTCTGAAGTAAATGTAAGAATAGTCATGAGTGAGTTAATAGAAAATAATGAATCCATAATCGTAAGAACGGAGAACCTTTCCAAAACGTTTCTTGACGGCAAGTCGGTGATTAAAGCGACTGACCGCGTCAACCTGACCATTACAAGTGGAGAGTTTACTGCCGTAGTGGGTCCTTCAGGCTCCGGAAAGACTACCCTTCTTAACTTGATCGGAGGATTAACCACTCCCTCTTCCGGAAAAGTTTTTGTAAAGGGAATGGATATAAATCAGCTCAAAGATAAAGAGCTGGTGAAATTTCGTTTGCATAACATTGGATTTGTTTTCCAATTACTCAATCTGATTCCGGTTTTGACGGTAGAAGAGAATATCGGATTTGTAATGGAGTTGCAGGGGGCAGACAAAGAGCAACGAATTGCGCGAACAGCCGAACTGCTTGAAGTGATTGGTATGAAAGATCGTGCCCGTTCCCGTCCCTCCACTCTTTCCGGTGGTCAAAAGCAAAGGGTTGCCGTAGCACGTGCTTTAGCCTCAAAACCTCTCTTCATTCTTGCAGATGAACCCACGGCAAATCTCGATACGGAGGCGGCCGAAACATTGCTCAACACCATGCTTCTTCTTAACGAAAAGGAGAAGATCACTTTCCTCTTTTCAACTCACGATCCACGTGTGATGAACAAGGCCAGACGACTTATAACCCTTGAAGATGGCAGGATAACAAAGGATGAAACATATGTTCGGTAGGTTTATCATAGCATTTTCCTTGTTTCAGCTCTGTTTATGCTGCGCAAATGCTCAAGTCAACCTGACGGGATACATAAACAACTACTCCCTGCTTGGAGAGACGAGGCCTGATCCTTTTGATGAGACTTTATGGCAGAATATGACCTCTCAAAGATTTAATTTCAATTGGAGTATCAATAATAATTTTGACCTATACATCAGTAGCCGAACCAATTTCTCCATTGGGAACAGCACTATTCTAAAAATAATCAAAGAGACTTCAACGGACGATGACAATCTGATGAAACTATCCTATTCACTGGTAGACAAGGATGATAAATGGTTAGGGGTTGCTTTGGACCGGCTTGCGTTACGGTGGGCCACTGACGATTTTGAAATTACTCTGGGTCGACAGAGGATTAACTGGGGAAATACGATATTGTGGAACCCAAATGATATCTTTGACTCATCTCCCGTCATTAATTTCACTTACCCTGAGAAAATGGGCTGTGATGCCGTGCGTGCCAGATTTTATCACAACGAGGTTGCTACAAGTGAAATTGCTCTGTCTGCCGACAGAGATGGTTCTCCTACCGCAGCTTTGTTACACCGGAATAATTTTCGGAAATTCGATTATCAATTGTTGGGAGGAGTATATAAAGGCCATTTTTTCTTTGCGGGAGGAGGCTTTACTACCGAGCTGAAGAATATTAATATCAGATTCGAGTGTTCATATTTTCACGATTACCGAA
>JAGONS010000016.1 GCA_017992915.1 Bacteroidales bacterium
GCTCTGGGTCTTTGCAAAAAAACCTCTTCTCCGGTTGCCAGGCTGGTTGAGAAAGGGATCGAAAGGATTGACAAACCCCTTACAGACATACAGACAGCAGTGGAAAATGTCGGCAACCTCGAAGTTGCCAAACTCGAGAAGAGCCTCCCCTTCCTGGCCACAATCGCCGGCGGTGCACCTATGATCGGATTTCTCGGTACTGTAATGGGTATGATCCAGGCATTCTTCAATATGTCACAGGCAGGGAACAACATAGACATTTCCCTTCTCTCGGATGGTATTTATACAGCTATGGTTACCACCGTAGGTGGTCTTATAGTGGGCATCATGGCATATTTCGGCTACAACTACCTCACCGCAAGGGTATCCGACGTGGTGTTCAAGATGGAAAATATCACCATCGATCTTCTTGACACATTGCAGTCCAAACAGGAGGACTCAAACCTTTATTGATCAGGTTATGGCCATCAAACGTAAAACCAAGCCGGAAGCATCATTTTCCATGTCCTCAATGACGGACATCGTGTTTCTGTTGCTCTTATTTTTCTTAATAACTTCCACGCTGGTCAATCCCAACGCACTCAAGTTACTGTTGCCTAAGAGTACGGGGCAGATATCGGCCAAAGCTACGGTCAGCGTCTCCATAAAGCACTATCCCGAGCAGAATATGGTATCTTACCACATTAACGGTAATCAAATACCCATCCGCTTTGACCAGATTGAGGGAAGTGTAGTCAATCTCCTTCGGGGAGAAGATGATCCAACCTTCTCCATCTATGCAGACGAAACCGTTCCCATTAAGGAGGTAGTGGCATTGATGAACATTGCGAAACGCAATAAATTCAAAGTAATAATGGCGACCTCGCCGGAATAATAGACTGAAAATGAGTTTCGGAAGTAAAGACGGCAAATCCAATATGTTCGGTATCGGACTGACGGTGATATTTCATATCGCCCTGCTCTTTATTGGTGTCGGCTCCGGACTCAAATACAACTATCCACCTCCCGAAGAGCAGGCAATCCTTATGGATTTTATCTCCGAAGAGGAACCAAAACCCATTGAGGTGGCAGCCGGCATCGAGCCCAGGGCTCCAAACCCCAACCCTGAAGAGGAGGTAAGGCTTGTGCAACGTTCCGAAGGTCCTGTGGAAGGGACAAAGAGCAATGAAGCCCTTGAGGCTACTGTCGGTGATGATGGTGATGTGGAAGTACCCGAGCCGCCCCGCAAGGAGATTAACCGCAGGGCGCTCTTTCCCACAGCCAACAACGATAAGAATGACACACTTGCGCCTCAGACAGCAGAACGCCCCTCTGACAATCTTACAGCAGGGCATCCCCAGGGTAATACACGGACCGGCTCTACTGACGGCACTCCCAGTGCTCAGCTCAAAGGACGCTCATTAATGGGTTCCCTACCTCTCCCCGAATATTCCGTGCAGGCCTCCGGCCGTGTGGTGGTAAAGATAATGGTGGACAAAAATGGCAATGTGACCTCTGCACAACCCGGTGTTACAGGTACCACAGTTACAAACAGAACCCTCTGGGAGGCTGCAAAGGAAGCCGCTCTCAAAGCCAAATTCAACACCAGCAGCGCCATATCTCAAGAAGGCACCATTACCTATATTTTCACACTGAAATAACTCGCTTTTCATTATATTTGCGGGTAATTCATCAATTAACAGAAATTCCGCAATGAAAAGAGTCATTTCCACATTTATGATGCTGATGGTTGTCATCAGCGTTTGTTTTTCACAAGAATTGCCAAAACGTGAGTTCCGCGGCGCCTGGTTACATATTGTCGGTAATCAGCAGATGCGGACAATGACCATGGAGGAGATCCAGGCATGGTTTGTAAAGTCACTGGACAAACTCCGGGAACTTGGCTGCAATGCCATTCTTTTCCAGGTAAGACCCCAGGCAGATGCTTTCTATGAGTCGGATATAGAGCCCTGGACCCGTTTTCTGACCGGAGAGCAGGGCAAAGCACCCGATCCATACTGGGACCCTATGGCATTTCTGATCAAAGAGACTCATGCACGCGGAATGGAGTTCCACGCCTGGCTCAATCCATATCGTGTAACTTCAAACGATACCGAGGTGCTCCACCCTGACCATCTCTATTTCAAGAAACCGGAGATTTTCAAAAAATACGGCAAACAACTCTATTTCGATCCGGGTGAGCCCGAATCGGTATCCCACACCGTAAAGGTAATCGTGGATATCGTCAATAGATATGACGTGGATGCAATTCACTTTGACGACTATTTCTATCCCTATCCCGTACCCTACGAAGAGTTCCACGATGATGCATCTTTCGTAAAATATGGAAAAGCCCAGGGATTTGAGTATTGGCAAAAGAATGACTGGAGAAGAAATAACGTGGAGACCCTGATGAGGGAAATAAATACCGCAATAAAAGCCATAAAGCCATGGATAAGGTTTGGTATTTCACCTTTCGGAATCCACAGAAATCTAAAGGACACCCCCGATGGCAGCGGCAGCAAGACAAACGGCCTCTCCAACTATGAGCAACTCTTCGCGGATGTTCCTGGTTGGGCTGAGAAAGGCATCATCGACTATATGGTGCCCCAGCTTTATTGGAAAATAGGTCATCCCGCCGCAGATTACGATGTGCTTATAAATTGGTGGAACGATAGCAATTTCAAAGGACATCTTTATATAGGACAGAGCATCTCAACCTTCAATGAGCCCGACCTTGACAATCCGCAAATCACTCAGATGCCCAGAAAAATGGAACTCGTACGCACCCTACCTAATGTTGATGGTAATGTATGGTGGCCGGGCTGGACATTGACCCCCGCACCTGTGATCAAAGCTGAAGGGCAGCGCAGGGAAACTCCTCGCAGAGCTGAACAGGCACCCTCTCTCCCCTTCTCCATTACTGACTCTTTGGAAAATGTGTATCAGCGCCACCTTGCTCTTATACCGGCATACACCGACCTCGATGCCATCAATCCCGACCCCGTAGAGTCCATAAAGATAAAAAGAGGTTCTATCGTATGGGAAATAACACCCACTGATGACGTAATGCAGGAGCCCCACTTTTATGTGGTTTACAGATTCCCGGAAAATGAAGAGATAAATTTGGATGACAGCCAATACATCCTGAAAATCACAAAAGATCAGAGCTTCAAACCCGAAGGAAAGCGAGATCGTAAATTCAAATATGTGGTAACTGTGGTGGACAGATGCTGGAACGAAAGTACAGCATCAAAAGCGGTTGTTTGGTAAGAAACTCCATTCCGACTGCTCTTCGGGATCTCCATAAAAATTCAATTCAATGTCGGGAGAATAATAACAAGTATCTTTTTCATTAAAAATCACAACGAAAGCGGAATTTTTCACAATATCTGACAAGAAAAATTGAAATTCTTCATATTCTTGAACATAAGAATCATATAATTGTTTTGTTTCAACCGGATTAGTGTAAAAAAGATAGTGGTGACATGAATCCCGAGACAATGTTATTGGACTGTAACGACAATATAAAGGAATCGTGTCATTGTTAAATAAAAGGAATGCGTCCCCGATACCTAAATCTGATGTGCTGATAAACTCTTTTCTATTTCTGATTAACTCAATATCTTTTACCGATACAAGCTCTTTTTTAGGATATAAACTGATTGTGGAATCTGTGCTGTTATTTATCTTGATTTTATAGAAAATCCACCAGGGTCCCAATTCTTCTCCACTTTGTTGCTGATTTGAATAGATATCTTCAAACTCAATCAGGTTGTTTTTGGTGTCAGGACCATAATTATTTTTTGTTTTATTGACTTGACAACTACTCAAGGTGAATAAAAAAACCAAAATAAAAAGATATATATTCCTCGTTTTCATATTTAATGTCTTATTTTCCAACAATATAGACGGTTATTACTCCCAATTGCTCATATTGTACAACCTTTACGGTTTTGATTCTCCATTTTCTCAGCCCGATAAGCTGCATTACCTCATCCTTTGTCTCTACTTCCTTGTCATTATAAACATAGATTATTTTAATGTTGTCCGGCTCACGATCTAAATCTACAACACTATCCATTATGTATTTATTCACATAAAGATAACCCTCTTTTGCTTTTCTAGTACGGATATGCAGAATACCATTTGTACTTAGAATATCGCTTTTTTCGATAAAGAGTTTTTTAATCGCCTTTTGGTTTATCGAAGAAAAAGGATCATTAACGGAAGTCTTGGTATGACTGCAATCAAATAAATAATTACAATAATAATTTGTTAATAAAACAGATGAAATTTTGTCAAAATCAACACAGCATCTTTTACCAACAAATATATTGTCAATATAAACACTAAGGCTGTCGCTGTTTGGACTATGTGCATTAGCATTCAGATTGAGACACAAGCAAATGGTGATAAATAGTATTTTAATGGCGTGCTTCATAATCAATTTTTTATAATGCATATTATCCTTTCATTGTTTTTTGCACAAGGTGGGGGTTTTTAACATAAACCCTGAAAGTTTAGCTCTAACTTCCAGGGTTCATATCGTTTTATGCCGTTATTTTATTTCATATAAGAGTATCTGTAATCTGTAGAAGGCACCAGAGTCTCTTTTATTGTACGGGGGATGGTCCAGCGAATGAGATTGAATTCTCCGCCGGCCTTGTCGTTGGTGCCTGAGGCACGGGAGCCGCCGAAGGGCTGCATACCTACAACTGCTCCGGTAGGCTTATCGTTAATGTAAAAGTTACCTGCCGTATAGCGTAGTTTGTCGGCAATCTTCTGCACTGCAATCCTGTCTCTTCCAAACACTGCGCCTGTAAGACCGTAAATGGTAGAGTTGTCGCAAAGCTCCACTGCTTTATCAATTTCTGCATCTTTATATACATATACCGTAAGCACGGGACCGAAAATCTCCTCAACCATAGATTTGAAATGAGGATTTGTAGTCTCAATAACGGTAGGATGAACAAAATAACCCTTGCTCTTGTCGCATTTACCACCCATTACTATCTTGGCATCCTTGCTATTGCGCGCCAACTCAATATAAGAAGAGATATTATCGAAAGAGGCCTCGTCAATCACTGCATTTACAAAGTTTGAAGGATCACAAACATCACCCATCTTGATGGATACTGCCTGTTCCTTGATACCCTCGAGTATTGCAGGCCAAAGTGAAGCGGGAACATACATTCTTGAGGCTGCCGAGCACTTCTGACCCTGGAACTCAAATGCACCGCAGAAAGCAGCAGTAGCCACCTCTTTCACACATGCAGAGGGATGTACGAAAATAAAGTCCTTGCCGCCGGTCTCTCCTACCAAACGGGGATATGAGATATATTTCTCAAGATTGTCAGCAGCCTGCTTCCAAAGTGTATTGAAGGTTGCATTGGAGCCGGTGAAATGCACACCGGCCATATATTTGGAGTTGAACACCACATTACCGATTACCTTACCGGGACCGGGGAGGAAATTGATCACGCCGTCAGGCACGCCTGCCTCCTTGAAGACCTTCATAAGATAGTAGTTGGATAGAATCGCGGTAGTCGCCGGCTTCCAAACGGTCACATTACCCATCAATATAGGCGACATATTTAGATTACAAGCGATAGAGGTAAAGTTGAAGGGACTTAATGCAAACACAAAACCCTCAAGGGCTCTATACTCAACGCTGTTGATCTGTCCGGGAGCACTCTTTGGCTGGAATCCGTAGAGTTTACCTGCGAAATGCGCGTTGTAGCGCAAGAAGTCGATCAGTTCACAAGCAGCGTCAATTTCAGCTTGATAGATATTTTTGCTCTGTCCGAGCATAGTGGCAGCATTGATGACTGCGCGGTACTTACCTGCAATCAAGTCGGCAATCTTCAGCAGGATAGTGGCGCGAACGGTCCAGTCGAGTTCCGACCACTCTTTGTGGGCAGCCATTGCTGCATCTATAGCCATCTGTACTTCCTTTTCTCCTGCCTTGTGATAGGTGGCGAGCACATGCCGGTGATCGTGTGGCATCACCACTTTACCTGTGTTACCGGTACGCACCTCTTTGCCTCCGATGATCAGAGGGATCTCTATCACTTGCGAACTCTGTTTCTTGAGTTCTGCCTCAAGCGCTTCCCTTTCAGGAGAACCTTTGAGATATGTTTTTACCGGTTCATTTGCCGGCAGCGGAAAAGAAAATATTGCATTTTTCATAACGATTATTGTTTTAATTATTCCGCTAAGATAGCAAAATCAGAATAAATTTTCTAATTTTGACACCTATTATTAACAAATTGATATGAAAACAGCACTTGTTCAACATGATATCGTATGGGGTGAGCCAGAGATAAATTGCAAACACATATCCCGATTGCTTGAAGAAATACCACAGGTAGACCTTGTAATACTACCGGAAATGTTCTCCACAGGATTTGCCACAAAACCTGAAGGTATAGCAGAGAATGAGCCCAGTTACTCTCTGGAATGGATGAAGAAAAGTGCTGCCAAAATGGATTGTGCCATAGCCGGAAGTGTGGCACTGAAAACAAAAGAAGGCTATGTCAACCGATTCTATTTTGTAAAACCTGACGGTAATGTGGTAACCTATGACAAACGCCACCTTTTCACATACGGAGGTGAGCATCTGACTTTCAATCCCGGAAATGAACGAGTTATAATTGAGTGGCGCGGAGTGAGAATACTTCCCATTATCTGCTACGACCTGCGTTTTCCGGTATGGAGTCGCTATCGTGGGGATTATGATATGATAATTTGCGTAGCCAGCTGGTCTATACCCCGCCGATATCATTGGGACACACTCATCAGAGCAAGAGCTATCGAAAACCAGTGTTATATGGCAGCAGTAAATCGTATCGGCACTGACCCTAACTGCGAATATGATGGTGGTACGGTCTTTATCGACCCCTACGGATACCCTGTTGCAGCCTGTAATAATAACAAGGAAGAGGTAATCATTTGCGAAACCGACCTGCAGATGCTCAAAAATTATAGAAAAAAATTCCCTGCTCTCGGGGACAGGGATAATTTTTTACTCCTTTTATAAAAATTCCGGAACAACTTCTGTAACAATTATTGCTACGAACAACTTTTCAGACTTCCATAAACTATCTAAGCCGGTAACGAAAATCTGACGATGAGCCCTGCGCCCGAGGGACCGGAAGAGGCGGAAATGGTGCCTCCGTGCGCCAGAACAGCATTTTTGACAATAGAAAGACCAAGACCGGTGCCGCCGGCCGCCCCTTCTCCGCGTGTGCGTCCCTTGTCAACACGATAAAACCTCTCGAAAATACGGTTCAGATGCTTATCGGGAATGCCGGAGCCATTATCAGAAAACTCAAATTCAATACTGTCCTCTCTTCTTAAGCAGGCAATCCTCAAAGTATCTGCTCCTGAAGCGTATAGTACAGTATTCTCCACCAAATTGCGGAAAATTGAGTAAAGAAGTCCCTGGTCACCTCTGATAAAAAGATATTCAGGAATCGCCAGTTTAACTGAAATACCTGCCAAGTCGAGTTTGCCCTTGAAATCCTCTATCACATCATTTATGATGCGCTCCAGATCCACCCCCTCCTCCATTGTAACTCTACCTTCGTCAAGGCGAGAAACTGTAGACATATAAGCCATAAGACGTGTCATCCGCTCGCTTTGCGAGAGACAGCGCTCAAGAAAGTGGCGACGCTTCTCCTCCGGAAGATTCGGATTGGCCACCAGAGTCTCCAGATATCCGTGGATACTGGCAACCGGAGTTTTGATTTCATGCGCGACATTCTGCGTCAGCTGCCGCTTGATACGGCTCTTGTCCATTTCGCTGCGCGTAAGACTCCTGTAAAGTTTGACATTATAGAACAATAGGACTATCGCCACGAGCAGCAGAACTATAGCGATGATGCTTATGACCAGAAGACTCTCTTTCATATCATTCTGTTTCAAATGAATATCCATACCCTATGCGGGTCTTTATACAACTGCCCAGAAGACCCAACTTGCGGCGCAGGCGAGTTATATTGACATCTACGGTACGGTCGGTCACTATAACATCCGAAGGCCATACCGCCGATATTATCTGCTCTCTGGAAAAGACCTTAGGAGAGTTACCTACAAGCAACCTTAACACTTCAAATTCAAGTTTAGTGAGTTTTAGATCGCGTCCGTCAGCAAAAGCCGCTTTTTGTTCTGCATCTATTGTAAGCACAATACCGGAATATACCACATCATTCTCACCTAATACCTCACTTGCCTGCTGTGGTGCACAACGTCTGAGCACCGCACGAATACGCGCTTTAAGTTCCGCTATCCTGACAGGTTTGCAGATATAGTCGTCACCACCGGCTTCCAGGCCTCTAACCACATCGGAACTCTCGCCAAGCGCCGTTGTGAAGATAATAGGTATATTTGCGGTGGAAGGATTCTCACGTAAGATTGACGCCAAACGAAAGCCTGATATGCCTCCCAACATCACATCGAGCAGCAGCAGATCGTACGAAGAAATATCCATTTTCATTGCAGCTTCCGCTGAATGAGCGATATCCACTTGATGTCCATCCTGCTCCAGATTGAATTGTAAGATCTCGCAAAGATCAACCTCATCTTCGATTACCAGTATACGTGCCATTTAAAGGGTATTTTGCGCAAATTTACAAATATCTGTGCCATTACAAGGACATTTTTCGAATTTTCAATAAATGTCACACAATTGTAATACAACTTAAACGTTAGTGTAAAATATTATTAGCACTTTTGCAGCCTATTATACCCATATCAAAAGTAAACATTATGCTGTTACAGATCCTCACTCTTTTAGGAGCCCTCGGAATGTTCCTGTTCGGTATGAACATGATGAGTTCCGGACTTCAAAAAGCAGCGGGAGACAGACTCCGCAGGCTCCTCTCCTCCATTACATCAAATCGTTTCAGAGGGGTTTTGACAGGCCTCATCATCACATCCATAATACAGTCTTCCAGTGCTACCACAGTAATGGTAGTAGGATTTGTAAACGCCGGACTGCTGACGCTGTTACAGGCTATCGGAGTGATAATGGGTGCCAACATTGGTACCACGATGACAGCATGGATCATTTCGCTGCTGGGCTTTAAAGCAGATATCTCCATCCTCGCAGTTCCATTGATGGCCCTGGGATTTATTCTCAGCATGATGAAGTCCGAAAAAAGAAAAAATGTGGGAGAGTTCGTCATAGGATTTTCACTGCTCTTCATCGGACTCGCATTTATGAAATCCTCAGTACCAGATCTGGAGTCAACACCTGAAGTGCTCTCATTCATTCGGGGATGGGGCAATTACGGATTCGGTTCAGTACTTCTATTTGTGCTTCTCGGCACAGTTCTAACCCTCATACTCCAATCTTCCAGCGCTACTGTTGCTTTGACGATGATTATGCTCACTTTGGGCTGGATGCCCTTTGAACATGCGGCAGCTATGGTTCTGGGAGAGAATATAGGCACTACCATCACAGCTAACATTGCAGCCGCTGTCGGCAACACATCCGCAAAGAGAACGGCACTGGCTCACACGGTATTCAATATTTTCGGAGTTATCTGGGCACTGATATTATTCCACCCTTTCGTGGAATTCATAGGCAGTATCATAGCCTCAATGGGACTTCCCAATCCAGCACATATCGAAACTGAGGTAGCCTCCGGAGACAACCAAACTGCTCTTCTTTACGGTTTGTCGATGCTCCATACTGTATTCAACATTATAACCACTCTTATTCTCGTATGGTTCTGTCCCCAGATTGCAAAACTGGTGAGTGCCATCATCAAGATGCCCAAGAGTACTGAAGAACAAGAGGTTTTCCGCTTAAAATATATCGAAGGAGGTCCCGTCTCTACTGCCGAACTCTCTATCAAACAGGCACTGAAAGAGGTTGTAAACTTTGGACGCATTTCTCAGAAAGGTCTCGACTATGCATTGAGTGCTGTGAACAGCAAAACCGGCGATGAGTTTGACACCTACCGCAATAAACTGGTGAAATACGAAGAAATATCTGACAGGATAGAGCGCGAAATCGCCACCTATCTCCACAAAATTCCTACTGCCGACATCAGCACCGGCACTTCGGAGCAAATTCGTACTATCTATAGGATTAGCAGCGAACTTGAAAGTCTGGGTGACAGCGGTGAGAGAATCGGCAATATTATAGTTCGTCGCAATCTTCACAACAAGAGATTCAACGAGGAAGAGCTCAAGAACATCTCTAATATGTTTGACAAGGTCAACAATGCTTATGATGTCATGATTGCAAATCTCTCACTTGCGGCCGAAGGAAAACCTGTGGATCTCATTGCTGCTCAAAATGCAGAGGTACAGATCAACCAGATGCGCAACGATCTTCGTGATGAAAAGATGTACAAAATGGAAGGTAAGGGTGACTTTCTTACAAGCGTCTATTATCTCGACCTAATCTCCGAACTCGAAAGAATGGGTGACTACATTATCAATGTCTCTCAGGCGCTGAAATAAAGAACTTTTAAAAAATATCAAAGAAAGCTGTAAATTTTTAGCCTTCTTTACATTTATAGCTTATCGAGTAACATTGCAAAGGCGTTTGGCGATAATACGTGCAAATTGTAATACAATTGTAACATGACTTAAATAGCGGTAAAAAATATTATTGCCACTTTTGCAACCGAATAGAAAAGATTATGTTGTTACAGATTCTAACACTTTTAGGAGCTCTCGGAATGTTCCTGTTCGGTATGAACATGATGAGTTCCGGACTTCAAAAAGCAGCGGGAGACAAACTCCGTAGGCTCCTCTCCTCCATTACATCAAATCGTTTCAGAGGGGTGTTGACCGGCCTTGTCATAACATCCATAATACAATCCTCCAGTGCTACCACAGTTATGGTAGTAGGATTCGTAAATGCCGGACTGCTGACGCTCTTACAGGCTGTCGGAGTAATAATGGGTGCCAATATCGGAACCACAATGACGGCATGGATCATCTCGCTGTTGGGATTCAAGGCAGATATCTCCGTCATCTCAGTTCCTCTAATGGCTTTAGGCTTCATCCTCAGCATGATGAAGTCCGAAAAAAGGAGAAATGTAGGAGAGTTCGTCATTGGATTTGCGCTGCTCTTCCTTGGACTTGCATTCATGAAATCTTCCGTACCCGATCTGCAATCAACACCTGAAGCACTCTCATTCATTAGGGGATGGACAAATTACGGATTCGGATCTGTACTGCTTTTTTTGCTCCTTGGAACAATACTGACCCTTATACTACAATCTTCCAGTGCCACAGTCGCTTTGACAATGGTCATGCTCACTATGGGCTGGATGCCTTTCGAATTTGCGGCAGCAATGATTCTAGGCGAGAACATCGGCACTACAATCACAGCTAACATCGCAGCCACAGTCGGCAATACATCCGCAAAGAGAGCAGCCCTGGCTCACACGATTTTCAATGTCTTCGGCGTTGTTTGGGCTCTGATTTTGTTCCGTCCCTTTGTGGGATTCATAGGTAACATCATAGCCTCGATGGGACTCCCCAACCCCACACAAATCGGGCATGAGGTCACTACAGAAGCAGATCAGACCGCTCTTCTATATGGTCTGTCCATGCTCCACACCGTATTCAATGTAATAACCACATTCATATTGATATGGTTCTGCCCCCAGATTGTAAAACTTGTAAGTGCCATCATTAAGATGCCCAAGGGCACTGAAGATCAGGAAGTTTTCCGCCTAAAATATATTGAAGGCGGCCCGGTTTCTACTGCCGAACTCGCTATCAAACAGGCTCTCAGAGAGGTTATCCACTTTGGACGCATTTCCCAAAAAGGTCTCGACTATGCATGGAAGGCAGTTAGCAGCAAAACCGGCGATGAGTTTGACCTCTACCGTAATAAACTGGTGAAATATGAAGAGATCTCTGACAGGATGGAGATGGAAATCGCCACCTATCTCCACAAAATTCCAACTGCCGATATCAGCCGTGCTACGTCAGAAAAAATCCGCTCGCTCTACAGTATTATCGGTGAACTGGAAAGTCTGGGCGACAGCGGTGAGACCATAGGCAACATCATCGTGCGCCGCAACCTCCACAACAAGACATTCAATGAAACTGAGCTCAAGAACATCTCCAATATGTTTGACAAGGTCAACATCGCTTACGATGTCATGATTGCAAATCTGACCTGTGCAGCAGACGGTAATCCGGTGGATATGGCTTCAGCAAGAAATGCCGAGGTACAGATAAACGAGTTGCGCAACAATCTGCGTGATGAAGAAATGTACAAAATGGAAGGCAAATCCGACTTTCTGACGAGTGTCTATTATCTCGACCTTATCTCCGAACTCGAAAGAATGGGTGACTACATCATCAATGTCTCCCAGGCGCTGGTATAAGCAATTTATTAAACGATATGAGAAGGCCGCGGAAAAATCCGCGGCCTTATTTATATTATCGTTTTCTAAGATGGTATTACTGAAGTAACAATGGTCTAATATAGCTTGACTACATCATAGTACTGTTTCCACCAGCCATCATCACCATCCACAAACTTGAGGATGCCTTTAGATTCAGTCTCCATCCATACATACCAGTAGATGGAGGTGCCACCATCATCGGTCATACCCATAGGGTTACCACTGGCGACATTGTCGGCATAAAGATATCTGGGAGCAGTATCAATCCAGAAAACAACCTTCTCCCCTTCATATTCGATAGCTGAAGGAATACGAATGTACTTGTTGTTGTCAAAAGGACACAAGGTAGTTTCGGGTGCAACGAGCGTAAGCACACCATCAGAAGTGAGAGTAAAATCGAGATCCAGATCAGAACCCATAACATGCTTGATACGGTATTTGGTATTGTCATAGTTATTAATCCAAAGATTCGAATGAAGTACCTTTTCCGATTTAACGAAAGCGTTCAGCCTCGACTGGTAGAATTCCACTTGTGCATATTTTGTGTAATCGGCATCTTTATTGGGGAGAGGGTTAAAGTTAACTACATCGTAATACTGTTTCCACCAGCCATCATCACCATCCACAAACTTAAGGATACCCTTGGATGCGGTTTCCATCCATACATACCAGTAAATGGATGTACCTCCATCTTCTGTCATGCCCATAGGATATTCACCTGAAGCGAGATTATCTACATAGAGATAGCCGGGATCAGGATCAATCCAAAATGTCACAGGCTCACCTTCATACTCTATGGTGCTGGGAATTCTGATATAATTTCCGCCATCATAAGGACAAAGAGTAGGCTCCGGAGAGATAAGAGTCAGTTCGCCCTCTTTGGTAAGAGTGAAATCGAGATTGAGATCTGAATTCATAACATTGCGTATACGATACTTGCTTTTGTTATACTTCGATACCATAAGGGTTGAATTATGCTCGTCATAGAGTGTAACGAAAGCGTTGAGACGTGATTGGTAGAATTCAACTGTTGCATAGTCTTCAAATTCCGAATCGTCACCGCCAGGCATTACTGCTAAGCCGGCAAATTGATGCCATCCGCTCGGGGAGACCATACTTTTGTCAAACGAAACAAGAAAGGTATAAGCCTCACCGGCCTCTACAAGAGACATATCGTATGCAACCGCGATATCAGCCTCATATTCTCCTGCTGCAAATGAAATAGTGGCGGGAGTACTTAGAGAGAAAATGGGATCACCGGTAAAAGACAGAGTTACAGTAAGCGGGACGTCTATAACACCACGAACTAATTTGAAACTAATCACTGGTTCTTCGTGAAGCAAATAGTTGCCGGTATTAGCACTGAAAGTCAGGCACTCATTATCTGGATACCAGATATAGCTCTCTGTCTTACATGCTGTGAATCCGACCAGTATTGCCGCAATCAATGCTAGGGTTTTGATAAAATGTTTCATATATCTAACTATTTTTTGTTCTGGAAAAAGTCAAATCAATATCCGGGGTTTTGCTGTCCGCGAATCTGGGGATTGGAATCAATCTCCGACTGGGGAATAGGCCAGAGGAAGAAGGGATCGTCTGCACTCTTGCTGAGAAACTCGGTAAAGGTACTGCCCGCATTGTTGATGATTTGGTCATCCTGTGCTGCCGAACGTGCAAAGCCCTTGTTCCATCGTTTGAGGTCTTTGAGTCTGAACCCTTCACCGAAGAGCTCTTTTGCGCGCTCTTTCTTGATCTGTGTAATCAGCTCTTCTCCGGAGTAATTACGTGAGGAGTATGATTTGAGACGTTTTGCACGAAGTGCATTTAGGTATTTGTTGGCATTTACGGCATCACCGGAAGCAGCATAAGCCTCCGCTGCAATGAGGTATTGTTCCGCAATCCTAAAAGGTTTTACCTTATTGAGATAAGTTGAAATAGTCTCACCAGGCATAAGTTCGGGATTGCCCGGAAATTTGATGAAAATGTAGAGATTACTGTTCAATGTCCCGAATACGACAGGAGTCTTCTTAAACCAGGTCTGGAAGCGTATGTCATCGGAAGTAAACTCATCTATAATCCACTGTTCAGGCATATAGTTCGGTGAATATGTCCCGTTGGACTGTAGGCCTACATAATCATAGCAATTTGAACGAGGTAAGGACTGGTAGTCAGCCCATAGCTGCACGATACACTCCCTGCCATTATCATTTGTCCATAGTTTATCAAAGTCTGGCTTGTTGTCTATCAGCGTGTAAGTGCCTTGATTAATCAGAGAAGTGGAGGCAGTTATGGCAGTACTGTAGTCTCCTTTTGTAAGGGCTATACGTGCCTTGAGAGCGGTAACCGCATCTTTTGTGAAATAAATTGAACCTTCAACTCCGCTTACATTGCCGAGCAGGGTTTCGGCCTTGCTGAGGTTGCGGCTTATATAGTTGTAAGTTTCAGCGAGAGTTGACCTGCCGGGATATGAGGCTTGATCGCTCGGTGTTGTAAAAGGCTCGTCGCTAAGCATTACACCATAGTCCGAAGAGGCATTGGATGAATAATTGTTGCAAAAGAGTTCTGTTAGCACAAACATCGTATATGCCTTGACGAATGCACACTCACCGAGAATGATATCGAGTTGTGCCTTGTCGGAGTTACTTAATCTGGTCTGATCCATCTCAGGAATTCCTTGTTCCAGAAAGTTTGCGAGCATTACACAATAGTAGCTATTTGACCAGAGTGATTCTACGCTACCGAAAGTAGAGCGCATCTCCCATTTGTAATATTCACCGTTTCTATTGCCGAATACAATCGAGGCATGAAATGAGTCGCTCATCAACTCAGGCAGGTAAATAGGTGGTCCTGACACGATATAGTCCCTGACCGTGATGTAGAGATCGCGTCTGAATTTCTGGGCATCCTCAACTGAAGAGAGAGAGGAATCCGTCGTTATGGAGTTGGAAGGGAGAATATCCAAATCACAAGAGCAGACCAGAAGCATCGCTGCACATATACTGAAGATAAATTTTTTCATAATCAAATCGAATTAGTGTTAAAAATTGAATTCAAGACCAACGATGTACTGTCTTGTGTTGGGATAGTTACCCATCGCGGTGATTTGGTCAATTTCAGGGTCCCACCCTGTGTATTTGGTAAAGGTAAGGAGGTTACGTCCGGAGACGTAAATCTTGGCTCCACTGAAAACATTTGTTTTGGTAATCATTTTCTTAGGGAAAGTATAGGCAATCTGAAGATTTTTGAGTCTTACAAAACTTGCATTTTCAATGAAACGGCTATCATGCTTTACCGGCTCTGACGCCTTGGGAATATCAGTAATCTGACCCGGGGTGGTCCAGATGTTCATCATTCTTTTTGTCATGTTTGACTCGTCTGCGAATGTCGGATTCTCCACAAAGTAACGATCATAGTTCTCAATATATTTTCCGAAAACTCCTGCAAAGGTGGCGTTTAATGAGAAGCCTTTCCAACTTATATCTAGAGCGGCACCACCCGACCATGGAGCAAAACGGTTGCGACCGAGGAATGCAGCATGACTTTCTGAATAGGTGCTGGTAATATTGCCGTCAGCGTCATACCAGAGGGATTTGCCATTGACAGGATCAACACCAGCAAACCTCACGACAAAGTATTCACCATAAGCATGCCCTGTCTGGAATTTGAGTCCGCTGTCTCCATCCACAAACTCGTCACGTCCGTCATAGAGTTCAGTAATGGTATTTTGATTATAGTTCATATTTAGGCTTGCGCCCAAATAGAGATCCCTCTGCTGTATGATATCAAACCTCAGTTCGATATCAACACCGCGGTTTCTCATAGTTCCCACATTGCCCCATCCACCGGAAAATCCGGAAATAAAGGAATAAGGAATATACATCAACATATCCTTGGTGTTCTTGTTGTAGAACTCAAAGTTAAAGGTCAGAAAGTCGAATACCGTACCATTGACACCTATGTTGAAGGCTTCCAGAGTTTCCCATGTAAGATTGGGATTGCCCAGTGAAGAGATGTACCATGAAGACTCTCCATCGTAAGTTTTGCCTGTTTTGGTAAGGCCGTAAGAGAGGTAGTTGCTGATACCGGAGTTACCCATAGTACCGTATGATGCCTTTAGCTGCAGATTATTTATCCAGGAAATTCCTTTTATAAAATCTTCATTGGTCATTTTCCACATCGCGCCTACAGACCAGAAGTTGGCATATCTCCTGTCTGCTCCGAAGAGTGATGAGCCGTCGATACGATAGGTCAGGTCGAGGAAATACCTGTCCGCGTAGTCATAAGAGAGGCGGGAGAAGAAGGAATTGTATGCAATCTTGGACTCGGAATAAGAGGGAATAAATGCCTCCGTACCATGGTCTATGTTAGTAAGGCGGGGGTCAGTCTGTCCCTGCGTATGAGTAGAGAGGTAATCGTCTTTAGATATTATGGACTCATGGCCTACGAGAAGGTCGAAGTGGTTTTCCCCGGTAATTGCAAATTTGTATTCTGCGGTATTGGTTGAAGTGAGACGGTAGAATCTCTCAAATGCCTCCTCGGTAATCGGAGTAACGGAAATCCTTTCTGTAGGAATAGTTTTACCGGTATATCGATAGTCATAACCCTCAACAGCCTGTACCGCTCTTAATACGAGACCCTTGATCGGTGTGATTTCCTGATACATATTAGCATTGACCCTTACTGTTTGTTTCCTCGTAGGACTATGCTCCATTATGGTGAAGTAGTTCTTCATACCAAGATCAGTAATGAAGTCCAGTTCCTCACCGTATCCGGTGAAATTGCCATTTGAATCTGTGAGAATCTCATAGGGGGTTGCATAAGGAAGACCCCATGCAATGATGTTCATAGGGTTGTAATAACCTGTGCTGACAGTCGAGTATCCCGCATTGCGCTGAGTCTGATAAGCAAGATTAAGATTAATTCCAAATTTGAACCAATCGGTTATTCTGGTATTGGTATTAGAGCGTATGGAATATCTTGACATATCGGAGTAGGGCTCCACACCTTCGCGAGCGAATGCTCCCAGAGATATGTAGAAATCAGTTCTTTCGCTCCTGCCGGAAGCACTGATGTCTGCCTTCCAGGTAGGAGCTTTTTCGTTTAAAATCCATTTTCTCCAGTCCGTACCAATATTATTTTTAAGACGAAATTTCTTAAGCTCCTGGAACTGTTCGTTTTCAAGAAGGCTCGGGTCAGCTATCTCACGAAATTGAAACCATTCCTCAGAACTCATAAGATCCATTGGAAATTGCGCCAGTGAAGATATACCGTAAGATGTGCTGGCTGTGATGGTGGGCTTTTCACCTGAACCCTTTTTGGTGGTAATGTAGATTACACCGTTTGCAGCACGTGAACCATAGATGGCGGTGGAGGAGGCATCCTTCATTACCATCACATTCTCTATATCATTTGGATTGAGAGCAGTGAAAATGGCCACGTCAACCGGTGAACCGTCAAGGATAAAGAGAGGAGTATTGGATGCATTGATGGAATTGACACCGCGTAGACGCATGGACACAGTCGCACTGGGCTCACCGGAACTGGTAAAAACCTGCAGACCTGCAACCTTTCCTTGGAGAGCATCACCGGAACTGGCAGCGGGTATGCTTGTGAATGCGTCAGACTTTACTAGAGTCGAGGCACCTACCACGGAACTGATCTTTTTGGCACTACCATAGCCGACAACCACAAGTTCCTCAATAGTTTGCACGTCACTTTGCATTGTGACATTCATGACACTTGACGTACCAACTGTCAGACTCTGTGACTCCATGCCAATGTAAGTAAAATTGAGCACATTACCCTGATTTGCCTTGATGGAGTAGTTTCCCTCGAAATCAGTTATAGTGAACTCCTTGGTGGTCACATTTTGGATGCTGACACCCACCAGGGGCTCCCCTTTGTCATCAACAACAGTGCCTGTTACGACCCGCACGTCGGATGCGGATTTCTGATGCTGGGGTTCATTGAATTCCTTGGGAAAAATTGTAATCTGTTTGTCGATGATACGATAAGCGATAGATGTGCCCGAAAATAGGCGATCCAGCACTTGATTGATCGAAGCATTGGAAACAGAAATGGTGACAACCTGATTCACATCCACAAGGGTGTTGTTGTAAATGAAGTTGTAAGAGCTCTGTTTCTGAATTTCCTGAAGGACTGTTATCATCTTTTCTCCCTTAAAATCAAGTGAAATCTGCTGTGCAGAGGCCTCAGTGGAGAAGAAGAGTGACAAAACCATGAACTGGAAAAAGATTCCGATCTTCAAGAGATTGTTAGTTCTTTTCTTCATAGATTTTGAAATTGATAGTTTATAATATCAATACACAAAAAAAGGGATCTCTCCCTAATTTTTGTCATAAATATGTTACAGAATGTAACTATTTATATAAAGTAACATTCTTATCCTTAATCCTGTAACGGATATTTGAAGAAATTTTTAACAGATCAAGCACCTGGGTGACAGACTCTGATTGGAAACGCGCCGTAAAACTGTATCCGAACAGTTCTTTGTCGGAGAGCGTGATGTGCACTCCATACCAGCGCTCCAGTTTTTTAACCACCTCCTGCATCGGAGTGTTGGCAAAAATCAAGTAACCTTCTTTCCAGGCTGAATCATCCTCGGTGCTTACGAGATGACTCTTGCGTACAGGGACAGCATGGTCGCTGATAATCAAGCGTTCGTTGGGCAAAACACCTATCTTCTTATTGTGTTGGTTATAAACTTCCACCTTGCCATTTACAAGTGTCAGTTTAACCTCAGAGTCATTAGAGTAAGAGGATAAATTGAACTCTGTCCCAAGTATTCTGGCAGTTACGCCCTTGGAGGTTTTAATGTACATCGGCCAATCGCTTTCGGTACGCACCTTGAAGTAACCTTCTCCATCGAGCTCTACATAGCGTACTTCGGAGGCGAACTCTGCCGGGCACCTGAGGGTACTATTGCTGTTGAGCCAAACCTCGGAACTGTCTGGAAGCAGCACTTTGCCCTTAACTCCCGAGTGAACTATGTACTCAATGAATTGCTCACTCTGATATCGCTCAATAATCTGCGTAACTGACGGTTCCTGAGCAACCTGAGGCATCTTCGGCTCTCTTAGCAGCAGCCAGGCTGAAAATAGGGTCATCGGTATAAAGAGCACAGCAGCAACTTTTATGAGTATATTTGTTACCCTACGCCTGTGAATGCGGGATAACAAACGATTAGCTGCACTTCCATTGTCTGCCCTATAGGGCATAGTACCGAATGTATCATCCGCTTTAAGG
>JAGONS010000073.1 GCA_017992915.1 Bacteroidales bacterium
CGGAAAGGATACTGACCACCATACATATCAGCACAGACAGCCCAAGCCAACGCCAGGGGAGCGTAAAGGCACAACCTAACATCAGTGCCACCAGGTTGCCGAAAAGCAACCCCAGAAGCAGGCCTGCTGCACATCCAATCTGTCCTATCAACATAGCTTCAGTCAGAAACTGCATCGCAATGGTACGCGGTTTGGCCCCAAGAGCTTTGCGTATGCCTATCTCGCAGGTACGCTCCTTGACCGAAACCAGCAGTATGTTCATAAGCCCCACCGAGGCTCCGAGCAAAGTAATCAATCCGATGACCAGAGCCGCTATGGAGAGTTTGCCCTTGAGGGAATCCAACTCCCTTATTATCGAGTCGCTGCGGCTGATTGCAAAATTTGCCTCATCCTGCGGACGAAGCCCCCTGATGAGTTTCATAACCACTACAGCTCTCTCCCAGGCCTCTTCAAAGGCGGACTCCTCTCCTACCGGCATTATATCCAGCGAATAGCGTGCATCGGAAGCGAGGAAACGCGTACGTGCCGGACCCAACGGCACCAATACCGTATTGTCCGTACCGATACCGAAAAGCGATCCCTCTCTCTCCATCACACCCGTCACCGAATACTCCACGGCACCCAACCTTAAAGTCTCACCGAGAGGGTTACGACCGCTGAAAAGTTGTCGTGCGATATTATCCCCTATGATGCAAAGGTCACTTGAACCCTCAATCTCACGACTGCTGAAATTGCGTCCTGCGGCCAGTGAAGCAAGTCCAAGGTGCAGACGATGCTCATCAGTAGCAGTCACGGTAACTGTGGGGTCGCTGCTGATACCACCGGCCGAGACCTGTTGCATCAGCAGCGAAGAAGTGATGCTGACCACCGCTTTAGAGTCATATCTCCGTACGAATTCCTGCGCGTCAGCCAGGGAAATGGCGCGCGCAGCCCTGTCACCCTCCTCTTCGAAGGAGGAAATGGTGAAACAGTGAGCACCCATTCGGCCGAAGCTCCTCTCCACGGTACGTGAAAGGCCTTCAATGGCAGTTTGAATGGAGACCAGCGAGGTGATGCCGATGGCAATAATAAGTATGGTGAGTGTGGAACGCAATCTGTTGTCCAGGAGGGAGTCGATTGCCATATTGAAAAATCCCTTCATCCTCAAGCTTTTTCTTTTTCAATTATGTTCCAAAAGTAGGAAAATAATTTAGATTAAGTTAACTTTGCCGCGCAAAATTGCATTTAAAATGGAAAACAGAAAAACAGAAAAAAGCCGCACAGACGGCAGAAATAAAACATATGGTGGTAAACCTGCACGAAAGAGCACACGCCCGGCAGGATATCCTAAAAAAGAGGATGACGAACAGTCCCATTATAGAGATGGTGATAAACCCATAAGAAAGAGCAAACCGGCCGCCAAAGAGAAAGGTACCGGAAGTTCAAAACATGACCGGCACGACAAGTATGAGAGTCGTGACAAGTATGAGAGGTATGAAAAAAGCGGCAGACGTGATAAGTACGATAAACACGACAAACGTGACAAATACGGAAAGACTGACAGGTATGAGGGAGACGAAAGGCATGACAGGTACGACAGACGCGAGAGAAGTGGCAAGCACGACAAGTACGACAAGCGTCATAGAGCAGACAGGTATGAAAGATATGACAGGCCTAAGAGAACCGAAAGGATAGACAGGGATGCACAACCCGAACAGAGCGATACTGTACGCCTCAACAAATTCATAGCAAACTCAGGCATCTGTTCCAGAAGGGAGGCCGACGAGTACATCAAAACGGGTCTTGTAACCGTAAACGGCGAAATTGTCACTGAACTTGGTACCAAAGTAAAACCTGATGATGATATCCGTTTCAACGGCCAACGTCTCAAAGGAGAAAAAAAGGTCTATCTTCTGATGAACAAGCCCAAGGATTATGTAACCACTATGAGCGATCCGCATGCAAAAAAATGCGTTATCGATCTCATTTCACCTGAAAAATGCAAAGAACGTGTGGTACCTGTGGGACGGCTCGATAAAGCCACCACCGGCGTATTGCTTTTTACCAATGATGGCGATTTGGCGGCACGCCTCACCCATCCTTCTCACATGGTAAAGAAGATATACCACGTCTTCCTCGACAAAAATCTCAAAAAACCCGATTTTGATGCACTGATTAAGGGAATTACGCTCGAAGATGGGGAAATACACGCAGATTCCCTCTCTTATGTGGACGATGATATGTCGCAGGTGGGCATTGAGATACATTCCGGCCGCAACCGCATTGTGCGCAGAATGTTTGAACATCTCGGCTACAAGGTAAACAAACTTGACAGGGTCTATTTCGCCGGCCTCACTAAAAAGAAACTCCGCAGGGGAGCATGGAGATTTTTGACGGAGGAAGAAATTACACACCTGAAAATGGGCAACTTTAATTGACATGGCATTGGCTGTCGGCCGTTAGCCGTCAGTTGTCAAGAGCCAACAACAAAAACAGACACTTATGCATAAATCCGGATTTGTCAATATCATAGGCAACCCCAACGTGGGCAAGTCCACACTTATGAATGCCCTTGTGGGAGAGAAACTTTCCATCGTGACTGCCAAGGCGCAGACTACCCGTCACCGCATCATGGGAATTGTCAACGGGGATAATTGGCAGATAGTCTATTCCGACACTCCCGGCATTCTCAAGCCCCACTACAAGCTCCAGGAGAGCATGATGGAGTTTGTGGACATTGCCATCGGAGATGCCGACATCATTATTTATGTCACGGATGTCGTAGAGAAGAAGGACAAGAATGTCGCTTACATTGAAAAACTCAACCGGCTCGAATGTCCGGTGATAGTCGTCCTCAACAAAATAGACCTGAGCACCCAGGAAAAGGTAATGGAGACAATGGCTCAATGGAAAGAACTTCTTCCCAATGCTGAAATCATTCCCGTATCCGCTACCGAAACATTCAACCTTGAGAAATTGTTTGACACCATTCTCTCCCATCTTCCGGTAAGCCCGCCCTGGTATGACAAAGAGACATTCACCGACAAAAGCATGAGGTTTTTTGCATCGGAAATAATAAGAGAAAAAATTTTGCTAAATTACTCCCAGGAAATCCCCTACTGCACGGAAGTGGTAATAGAGGAATTTAAGGAGGGAAAAGAGAGATATGACATCAGTGCCGTAATCAACGTTATGCGCAATTCTCAGAAAGGGATAATAATCGGCAACAAAGGGGCAGCCCTTAAGAAGACAGGCACCCAGGCCCGTCTCGACATGGAGGATTTTTTTCAGAAAAAAGTCTTCCTGCAGCTCTTTGTCAAGGTGGAACCCGATTGGAGGGAAAACAGACGAAAACTACGCGACTTTGGATATATTCATGACTGACACAATAATTGAGACACCCTATATATGGCAAAAAAAACAGACGACTTTGTAGAAGAGGATGATATTCTGATTGAAGATGATTTTTCCGACGAGGAATCCGAACAGGACATTATTGTAGAAGAGGATGATGATGCTGTGGAAGACCACAGATATGATAAGGTTATGGCCGGTGGAGAGAGCAAGTATAAACTCTCCGGAATGTACCGTGAATGGTTTCTGGATTATGCTTCTTATGTGATTCTCGACAGAGCCGTTCCCCATATTGATGACGGACTAAAGCCCGTGCAACGCCGCATTCTTCACGCCATGAAGAAGAGCGATGACGGCCGCTTCCATAAGGTTGCGGGCATCGTAGGCGACACCATGAAACTCCATCCACACGGAGATGCCTCCATTAAGGATGCGCTGGTACAGCTTGGACAGAAAAATTATTTGATCTCCACTCAAGGCAACTGGGGCAATATTTATACGGGAGACCCCGCTGCCGCAATGAGATATATCGAGGCAAGACTGAGCAAATTTGCCCTCGAGGTGGCATTCAACCCTAAAATCACCGAGTACATCCCCTCGTATGACGGCACAAATGAAGAGCCGGTCGCCCTCCCGATGAAGTTTCCGTTGCTGCTGGCACAAGGTACGGAAGGCATTGCCGTTG
>JAGONS010000017.1 GCA_017992915.1 Bacteroidales bacterium
AGAACCACTAAAGAGTACGGACCGGGAAGTGCCTGAAAAGGGGTATATCGAGCATCAGGTAAAAATCTTTGAAACCCTCAATGCCATCTCCCGAAAATATGGTGTCACCGTAGAGGAGATAATGGAATTGAACGGGCTTGAGGATACCACCATCTGGTTTCAACAGATACTCCGAATTCCGATAAAAAAGGAGCTGAAAGAGCCTGAAGAGTCTGATACCCATAAAGAAGCGATTGAAGAGCCACTAGAGAGTGTGGAACTGGAAGTAACCGAAAAGGAATATATTGAGCATCAGGTAAAAATGTTCGAAACCCTCAGTTCAATCTCCAGAAAGTATGATGTCACCGTACAGGAGATAATGGAGTTGAACGGACTTGAGGACACTACTATCTGGCTCAAACAGATACTCCGCATTCCGATAAAAAAGGAATTGGAAGGGTCCGAAGAAGCTGATACCCATGAAGAAGAGGTTGACTCTAAAAAAGTTGACACACACGAGGAAGAAGTTGAAGAACCCCTAAAGAGTGTGGAACCGGAAGTAACCGAGAAGGACTATATCGAGCATAGAGTAAAACTCTTCGAAACTCTAAATGCCATCTCCCGAAAATATGGCATCTCCGTAGTGGAGTTGATGGAGTTCAACGGACTTGAGAGCAGTTTCGTGGGATTCAAACAAATACTTCGCATTCCGATAAAAAAGGAATTGGAAGAGCCTGGAGAGATAGATGATCCGGAAGAGAAATTAGGGGTTGAGGAAGAGATTCCGGAAAGTCCGTTCGTTGAAAAGTTAAGCGAAACCGAAGCTCTTGCCAAAATAGAACTACTCAAAGGCCTTCCCCATTTTACCAGGAGAAATCCGATAAAAATCGCACTGATCCTCCCCTTCGACACACATTCCGCCACACCCTCTACCAACTATCTCGATTTCTACAGTGGAGCTCTCATGGCAATAGAAAAGGCTAAAGAGGCCGGAATGCACATATTACTAAACACCATTGATATATCCACATACTCCTGGATAGGAGAAATCTTCCAGACCAATATGCTCAAGGATTGCGACTTGGTGGTGGGACACATCGATGCAAATCGAATCAACACTTTTACTGACTACTGCAACTACAACAAGATACCGTTTGTCTCTCCGCTCGACTATCAAACCGACTCACTCGCACTGCACAACCGCTATTTCTTTCAAATGCCCGTAACGGCAGCCACCCAGATAACCAACCTCATCGGCAGGATAAATCTAAACTACAATTCGAAATTGACACTGTTTTCTGACGCATCCGGCAACGAGGAGCCCTACAGACGTAGTATTCTGGCTGCGATTGACTCGGCCGGACTCCCCTGCAATGAGATCAGGTACCATATTGTCAGCGGCAGAACAATTATAGATTCACTCCTCACTACAATGAGCCCGGATGTGGAGCACTATATTGTCGTGGCTTCAGAGCAGGAAGCATTTGCCTCAGATGTGATCAGAAATATGGGAGTTCTCAAGTTTAACGGATACAACATAAAAGTCTACTGCTCCAACAGAATCAGAAATTTTGAAACCATTGAGGGAGCTCTGCTACACGAAGTCAACACCCATATTTCCACCAATTATTTCATCAACTACGGAGATAGGGCAACAAAGGAATTCATTCTGGGCTATCGTGCCCTTTTCAATACCGAACCCACTCCGTTTGCATTTCACGGATACGACACATTCCTCTATTTCATCAAGGTCATCAATGACCTGGGCAAGGATTTCCCCGATTTGATATATTACTACCCGATGAATATGATCCAGAACGATGTCCGTTTCCGTAGAACCGGACCTGACGGAGGATTTGTAAATATTGAAAGCAGGGATCTGGAGTACACGCCCGACAAGAGGATAACCGTCAGATAGGACGGCACTTGTCTTTCAGCCATATCGCCTCTTCATCATTGAGATGAGGGGCGATTTTTTCATAAACCCGACGGTGGTAATTGTTGAGCCACTGCACACATTCCCCTCCGAGTTGTTTTCTATCAATACAGGAGGTGGCGATGGGTACGAGTGTCAGCGTTTCAAATCTATAAAAAGTACCGAACTCATTCTCAGTGAATGGCACCACCTCAAGCACATTTTCAGTACGAATGCCATATTCTCCTTCGATATAAATCGCCGGCTCATTGGACTGCACCATTCCGGGAAGCAGAGCTACCCCACTGTCCCTATCCATACGAATGTTCTGAGGGCCCTCGTGCACACAGAGGTAGTGACCTATTCCGTGACCGGTACCATGGAAAAAGAGTCTGCCACGAGAGATCAACGGCTGGCGTGCAATAATGTCGAGTTGGTATCCGGTGGTTCCTTTGACAAAGGAGGCCATCGAAAGCTCAATCATACCCTTGAGCACGGCGGTATAATCCGCAATCTGGATTGATGTAAGTTCTGAAAGAGGTATGGTACGCGTAGTATCGGTGGTGCCGTATGGATATTGTGCACCCGTATCCATTAAGAGGAATCCGCGAGCGGTAACTACTGCCGCTTCTTCATTAGAAGTGGCGCTGTAATGCGCTGAGGCAGCGTTTGCATTGAAAGCCACTATAGGTTCGAAACTCTCACCCCGATAGTCCCGGCTTTCGCGACGATATGATATGAGCTGCCGGGCGATGGAATATTCGTTGAGAGTGCCGCTTGCGATATTGTCTTCTATATACTTAAGTATTCTGCACCAGGCAATGCCATCAAGGAGATTTGCCTTGCGGAAACCCTTCAGTTCGATAGGATTTTTGATGCTCTTGCGGTATGCAACCTCACCTTCTGCTCCGGATTCATAGTGAAAGTGTTTGGCACCGGCAAAAATCGATTCCAGACGCATGGAAGTGGATGATGAGGGAGATAAGAAATGAATTGAATCATCAAGGGCCATCTTTCCGCACACTTCATAAAATGAAGCATAGGGTAGAATTTCCACCTGTTGTGATGCAAGATATTCCAGAGCTGCCTCCTCGAAGGCCTCTTTACAGGCAAAGAGCAAGATCTTCTCTCTAAATAACAGTGCATAAGATAGAGCTACCGGATTGTAATCAATGTCACTTCCGCGAATATTACATAGCCACATTATATCATCGCATCGTGTCAGTATTCGACAGATACGAATATTGACCGGATCTTCGGAAAACACCAGTTCGCGTTTGGCTGCCACTGAGAGTCCTGCATGCGACTCTTTCTGCAGAATTACCGGTCCGAAATGAAGCGGTTCACGTTCCGGAAGAATTTTGTCAAAGGGATCAGCAATACCGACTACTTGCGCTTTCAGGTTCTTGCGGTATGATGCATATTCGGCAGCAGAAAAAAGTGCTCCATCAAGCAGTATCATACCTCTGTCATTGATGCGTGCATTTAGCCACGTAACTATGTCAGGAACCCCCTCAACCCCCATTTTCATAAGGTTGATGCCCGTACCTTCAAGTTGGGCCTCTGCCTGAATGAAATATCGGGAGTCGGTCCAGAGAGCCGCCTCCGAAAATGTAATGACTAGAGTACCGGCAGAACCGTCAAATCCGCTTAAAAGAGCACGGATACGGAAATGTTTCTGCACATATTCCCCAAAATGAGGATCGTTGGAAGGAACAATGATTGCATCCGCTCTTTCAGAGGAAAGGTATGCACGTACTCGGGTCAGCATAATTGTTGTTTTTAGAGAAGTGAAGTGGGATCGAGGTTATATTTCTCTATATCCTTGAAATAGTTTACAGTACCCACTTTAAGCTCAACTGTAGCAGCGTCATCACATACAATGATACCCTTGCGATGCATTTGGAGTACGGAAATAGTCCAGATATGGTTGACAGAACCCTCAACGGCATGATAGAGAGCCCTTGCCTTATTATGTCCGTTCACCAGTATGAGCACCTCTTCAGAATCCATAATGGTACCTACACCCACTGTAAGTGCTGTTTTGGGAACTTTGTTGATGTCGTGGCCAAAAAAGCGTGAATTGGCGATAATGGTGTCGGTGGTAAGGGATTTGACACGTGTGCGTGACGTAAGCGAAGAGCCCGGCTCGTTAAAAGCAATATGACCGTCAGCGCCAATTCCGCCCATAAAGAGCTTAATGCCACCGTAAGAGACAATTTTACGTTCATACTCTTCACACTCTTTTTGGAGATCTTCAACATTTCCGTTGAGAATATTGACATTCTCTTCGGGAATATCTATGTGGGAGAAGAAATTGGTCCACATGAACGTTTTGTAACTCTCGGGATGATCTGCAGGAATGCCGATATATTCGTCCATATTGAAGGTGACGACATTCTTGAATGACACCTTACCTGTATTGTGCAAATGGATCAATTCCTTGTAAGTGCCCAGTGGTGTTGAACCTGTAGGAAGACCCAGCACGAAAGGACGCTCCTCCGTAGGTGCAAATTCATTTATTTTCTTAGTAATGTAGGCGGCTGCCCATTGTGACATCTTTCCGTAGGATTCTTGGATAATAAGTCTCATGGTTATTAATGTTTTTTATATATTATTATTTTTATTTTATTCGGATTGTAATAAGACACGTGCGTTAGCAAGGGCTTCCTCAGTGAGTTTAGAGCCGCTCAGCATACGGGCAATCTCCCTGAGACGTTCCTCTCCCTCTATATATTTGATTTGGGTACGGGGTTCATCACCCTCCTCAATAGTCTTGTAGACCAGATAGTGAGCAGAGCCTTTACTGGCTACCTGCGGCAAATGCGTAATGGCAAATATCTGCATATTACGTCCCATTTCCACTATCTTACGCCCCATCTTGTCAGCAACGCTGCCTGAGACTCCGGCATCTATTTCATCAAAAATCATAGTAGGCATTCCGACATATTGCGCCATCAGTCCCTTGATAACGAGCATTATCCTCGAAAGTTCACCTCCTGAAGCACACTTTGAGAGTTCCTTGACCTCACCGCCATTGGCGGAAAAGAGGAAAACGGCTCCTTCGCGATCCACTTGTACCGAAAAAAGCGCGAAGGGCATCTCCAAAGCCCTGACAGCCTCCTCTATCTCCTGTGAAAGCAACGGGGCTGCCTGGGAACGTTGGTTGAAAATAGCCTCTGCACGAGCATCGCAGCTACTTTTGAGCGCATTCCTACGTTTCTCGGCTGCCTCTTTTTCAAGTGAAAGGTCAAGTGATTTTTCCAATTGCTCTCCTAGCGACTCTCTGAGGGAAATCAGCTCGCTTATGCTGCCTACAGCATGTTTACGCATAAGTTCATACAGCACCGAAAGACGTTCATCTACCATCTGCAAACGCTGGGGAGGGGTGACCACAGAGCCTCCCCTGCCCAAAATTTCACTTTTAATATCCTTGAGCTCAATCCGGGATGAAGAAATGCGCTCTGCAAGTGGTCTGAACTCAGGAATGAATGAAGAGAGCCTTTCCAGTAGTGAGTCTATCTCCTTGAGACGGGAAGAGATGCTGTCCTCCTCTCCTTCGAAAAGAAATTCCATGCGGGAAATGCTCTGCAATATCTCTTCGCTATTAGCCAACTGAGCTTGCTCTGCCTCTAGTTCTTCCAGTTCCCCTTCTACGAGAGAAGCCCTCTCTAACTGCGTATACTGATACTCCAGATAGTCGCGTGTGCGGGCTGCCTCAGCTATTTTCTGCTCAAGATCGGATATTTCACGGCAGACACTCAGGTACTCCGCGTGCTCCGCCTCATACTCGCTGACCTGAAGAGTCAGTCCGGCAAAGTGGTCCAGAATAGAGGTCTGGAATCCGATACGGGAGAGCAGCAGATGCTGATGCTGCGAGTGTATGTCCACGAGAGATTCCGAAAGATTTTTAATCTGCTCCAGAGTTGCCGGAGCATCATCAATGAATATGCGTGAACGACCATTCGGAGAGATCACTCTCCTCAGAATACACTCCCGACCCTCTTCGAGGGTAAAAATGGCTTCTACAACGCAATTTCGTGTACGGTCTTTAAGTGTGGAGATATCCGAGCGGCCACCCAGCACGAGTGATAAAGCCCCAAGCAGAATTGACTTACCTGCACCCGTTTCACCGGTAATGATGACAAGATTGTCCGGAAAAGAGATATCCAGACAATCGATTAGGGCATAGTTCTGTATTGTCAATCTACTGAGCATACGGATACTCTATGCGGGCCGGTAATGTTACTCCTCCGCCTTGCGGTAATAGATCTGGTTTTCCTCAAACTCGTTTATAGCGACGAGAGTGGGCTTGGGCTGAACTTCGTAATACTTGGAAATTTCCGCCTGTTCTTTGTTTTCGAAGGTCTCCTCAAGAGCATCTGCATCACTTTTAAACTGTGCGAGCTTTTCGCTAAGTTCCTTTTTGACTGAAGCAGCAATTTGGTTGGACCTGATGGAGATGATCTTCACGGACTCGTAGATGTTACCTGTAGGCTCAGCGAGTTCGGAAAGATTGCGGGTTTCCGTGTTGTTGCTTATGGGTTTGGTTTTACTCATTATATGGTTATTTTTTAATTATTTTCTTCGGGGGAATCCTTCTTGAGGATTTTTTGGACCTTTGCGTAGAGTCCGTCAAGCTCCTTGCGGTATTGTGATTCGGGATATTCGCTAACGACGTTGAAATAGTCATCGACAAATGTAAGGTAACGCTCACGCTGTTTCTCAGGAACGCTCATTGAGGCATATTTGTATGCTGACAGAGCAGTGTAATAGAGTACTTCTTCGCGGTAACGGTTATCGGCATTCTCCTTGAGCACATTTTTCAAAGCATAATGGGCTGCCAGATAGTCCTCCATATGGTAATATAGGTAGGCGGATTTGTAGGATTTGAGCTCCAGACGACCGTTGAGTTCGTCCGCCATCTCGTGACATCTGTCAATATACTCCGACTGGGGGTTCTCAACCACGAATTCATGTATGGCACCTAGGGCCTTGTAGGTCGGACGCTGGTCGAGCTCATAACGGTAAGTGCCTTTGTAAAGACAATCCAGACGATAAAACTTGGCCTTTTCCGTAAAGGGACTGATGGGATAAATGCTTATAAACTGATTAAAATTGCTCTCGGCGGTTGTATAATCACCATAGTAGTAGTTACTCAGACCCCAGTAATATTGTACGGTATCATCCTGAGGGGTACCATTTGTGGCAATGGTCAGCGATTCGAAGAGTTCGGCTGCCTTTAAATATTTCTTGGCTTCAAACATTTCGAAGGCCAGCGCATATTTGGCAGGTACATCGTTGCCATGAAGTATGACATCGTACTGCGACTTACACGCAGTAAGACCAATAATGGAAAAAAAGATGAGCGCCAGGATAAGTCCGTACTTTTTTATCATGTTATTATTTATTTTCCAAAATGTATTTTTCCGCATCAAGGGCTGCCTTGCAGCCGCTGGCTGCTGCAGTTATTGCCTGACGATATCGGGGGTCCTGCACATCTCCGGCTGCAAAAACTCCCGGAATGTTTGTCTTGGAGGAACGTCCGTCTGTAACAATATAACCATTTTCATCAGTGGCAATCCACTCTTTGAAAAGATCCGAGTTGGGATGATGTCCGATGGCCAGGAAAAAACCGTCTATTGCCTTTTCATACACCACTCCATCCTTGCGGATAAGGCGCATTCCCGTCACACCCATATCATCTCCAAGCACCTCCTGCGTATTGCTATTCCATAGAACCTCTATGTTCTCTGTGGCAGCAATCCTTGCCTGCATTGCTTTTGATGCTCTGAAAACGTCTCTTCTCACCACCATATAGACCTTTTTACAAAGAGAGGCCAGGTAGAGAGCCTCTTCACAGGCGGTGTCTCCGCCTCCTACTACTGCAACTGTCTTGCCACGATAGAAAAAGCCGTCACAGGTTGCACAGGCAGAAACTCCCATTCCCCTGTACTTACTTTCCGAAGGAAGACCGAGATATCTGGCAGTAGCTCCGGTAGCTATGATCAAAGTCTCCGCCTCAATCACTTTTTCATCATCTATTGTGATCTTAAAGGGTCTTTGGGAGAGATTAGCCTCCGTTACCATTCCATATCTTACATCCGTACCCAAACGAACAGCCTGAGCGCGCAGGTCGGCCATCATCTGCTGCCCAGAAACACCTTGTGGATAACCGGGGAAATTTTCAACTTCGGTTGTCGTGGTAAGCTGACCACCCGGCTGCATGCCTTCATAAATGACCGGCTGCAAAGCTGCTCTGGAGGCATAAATTGCAGCTGTAAATCCTGCAGGCCCGCTTCCTATTATAAGACACCTTATTCTTTCGTTACTCATAAATACATTATCTCAATCAATTCAAACTACAAAGTTACGATTTTTTCTTTTGGCAATGGCATCTTTGATGTAAAATTCCAACCTCAATTCCCATACCAATACAATCGACATGGCCCATCTTATCAGCAACATTATCCATCCTATCGCTCCCAGGGCAGTCAGTAATATCAAATCCTCGAGGTTGCTGTGCGCAATGCTGATGTGGGTGTTGATGAGAAGTACTTCACGGCGTTCCAGTTTACCGCGTGCTATTTCATCCAACATGGCAGCAGCACCGTAAGCCAAGCCGATGATATTGGCCACTATCCAGAGGAATGCCGTCTTGGGCGGAAGTCCGAAAAAGAGCATCAGTGGCTTTAGAAACCTGGATATCATTGCTATCACACCGAACTCGTAAAGCAGCCGCTGAACAATATTGAGAATATAAATGATGACAGTTATCAGTAGCACCAGTTTGAATGTAGACCAGAGCCAATCACGTAAAGTGATCCAGAATGTGAGCTGCTCTTGAGCTACGGCAGCTGTAACCACCTCTCCACTACCCTCGGGAAGTATGAGATTGAGAAACCAACCGAGAAAGATTGCGCTCAGAGTCCTGACTATAATCATCCTCACACCCGAAACACCGGTCTTTTTGAGCACTGCAGTCTCCAGTATCATGGAGTGTGAGCAGAGAACCATAGTAGAAAGGATAGTCAATTCACGCGCATCCAGCGCCAGGGTACTCATTACCGCCATCGCGGAATATACATTTATAAAATATCCCGACAGATAGGCAAGTGCCGCCGATCCCGGCAAGCCGAAATAACGAAAAACAGGCCCTACGGCATCGGACACATAAGGTAGGATATTGAAGTATTTGAGCAGCATCATCGCAAAAGAGATGCCGACCGTAATCTTCAAAATCCAGATACAGGTCTTGGTAGTTGTCGGAAGGACCTCTTTAATACAGGAGATAATCTTCTGCTTGGTCCAGGACTTCATTTTTGAATTTAAACTTGCCGCAGTATTTCTTATCGAGGAAGTGCAGCAGACGGTTGGGAACAAAAGGCAGTAGCGGCCCCATTATCCAGTTTATAAGACCGGGCATTACTATAGCTCTCCCGCGGAAGGTAGCCTTGAGAGCCTTGCGAGCAGCTTTTTCAGCAGTTATCATAATGCCGAGACGTATTGAAAGCTTTCGCAAACTCTCCCTCAGGGGAAAAAGATTGGTTGAAACAGCGCCGAAACAAGCAGTGGTCACCGAAACTCCGCTCCCCATCAACTCAACTCTCAGGGAACGCGAAAAGTATTTGATGAAACGCTTGGCAGCAGCGTAAACGGAGAGCCCCGGGTAAGGAGGGCCACCGCTAAGCGAAGAAATATTCAGCACATAACCATATCCTCGCTCCTTCATCCCACGGACAAATAGGTGGCAAAGTTGCACGGGTGTAAAATTGTGAAGTACCATGAATCTGGAGACCTCTTGCTGCGAGTAGTCAAGGAAATCCGAGTAGTACATAACACCGGCATTGTTGATCAATATGTCCACCCTGCGCTCCCCCACTTTCTCCTCAATGACATTGACTGCACCCACATGGGAGAGATCCACCCCAATTGCAAGTACGTCAGGCCGTCGCCCTGAAGGAGACACTTCCCTGGACTCCAGCTCCTCACGTACCTCATCGGCATATCTCTGGTTGATGTCTATCACAATCAAATTATGCCCGAGAGCGTAGAGCTGTCGGGCATATTCTCTTCCCATTCCTGACCATGCACCTGTAACAAGGGCATAACCCTCCGTATCAAAGGCCTTTCTTTTCATGAATGCAAAGATAACAAAAAACTAATAATTCGTCTTCTTTACTTCAAAGTAAGCCTGAGCATGTTTACAAGCAGGGCACTCCACAGGAGCTTTTTTCCCCTTGTGTACAAATCCGCAATTGCGGCACTGCCACTCTATCTCTCCCTCTTTCTCGAACACCTTGCCGGCTACCACATTGGCTAAAAGTTTCAAGTAGCGCTCCTCGTGTTCTTTTTCAGCGATGGCAATATTTCTGAAGGTTGCTGCAATTTCAGGAAAACCTTCAGCATCAGCCACCTTTGCAAACTCAGGATAAAGCATACTCCACTCTTCGTTCTCGCCCTCGGCGGCAGCCTTCAGGTTTTCGGCTGTATTGGAGATGATACCAGCGGGGAATGAAGCTTTAACTTCTACCATACCCCCTTCAAGATATTTAAAAAAGGTCTCCGCATGCTCCTTTTCCTGCTCTGCAGTCTCGGCGAAAATAGCTGCAATCTGCTCATAGCCCTCTTTCTTTGCCTTACTTGCAAAGAAAACGTACCTATTGCGTGCCTGCGATTCACCTGCGAATGATTGGAGCAGGTTCTTTTCTGTCTTTGTTCCTTTCAGTGATTTCATTTTGTTTTGCTTTTAAAAAAGTTGATATTATTGATAGTTTAGTTTAACAAAAATGTCATTTTGCTCTACTACCGGTTATGCGTTTTCTCCCGACAAGCTGTACATCTATGCGATCCAGATCAAATCCTCGTATTCTTTTGTTACGAAAATGATCATGGATTAAAAGCATCAGCTCGGGGTCATCATAATCCTTGTAAGTGTTGGTTTCCTCACAATAAAGATGGCAATGGTTGTAGGTGTTGACATCCATATACATCTTATTGTTGGAGCTCATGCGGCGCTGGAGCAATCCGACTTGCACGAATGATTCCAGCACATTGTACACAGTAGCTACTGTGAGTGTAGTCAGTCCGGCGCTTGCCAGCTGATATACCATATCTGCGGAGGCATGTCCCAGCTCTTTCATCGCAGTATAAACGGCAATGCGCTGGGGTGTAGACTTAAGGCCATACCTCCTTAGGATTTTCCTTAAATCTGTAGAGTTTTCTTTCATGTTAGTTGGGTTTCATGTGGGTTTCGACCGGTGAAGTTAATTATAGTTATTAAAATCTGCAAATAATTTTTACAAAAGTTGATTAAATTTGGTAATTTTGCTCCGGCATTAATGGAATAAATATCGTTGTTTATGAAAAAAATATGGATTCTGGCTACTTGTGCGCTACTGTTTTTTATTTCAGGATGTAAAGGAAATAAAATCGAAAAACAGGTAAACCAAATGGTCGGCACACAGGTAATCGCACACAGAGGCTACTGGAAATGTGAAGGCAGTGCACAAAATTCGATCTCCTCACTCCGCAATGCACATAAAGCAGGAGTTTACGGTTCTGAATTTGACGTTCAGATTACGGCAGACAGCATACTGATCGTCAATCATGACAATGACTTCAAGGGACACATAATCAACCTCACACGTTATGAGGTAATTAAGGACTTTCTCCTTCCGAATGGTGAAAAACTTCCTACTCTTGAGGAGTATCTCGCCGCCGGCAAAAAACTCAAAGGACTACAGCTCGTGCTGGAACTCAAACCTGTCAAAGATAATCCGGCGCTTGAACGATATGCCGTGGAGAAATGTGTTGAAATGGTAAAAAAAATGAAACTCGAAAAGAGAGTGGATTACATATCATTCAGCCTGGAAGCCTGCAAAGGCTTTGCAGCACTGATGCCGGAAGCCTCGGTTGCCTACCTGGGTGGCTACTATATGCCGATAGAGTTGCTTGAAATGGGAATAAATGGTTTTGACTACCATTATAATGAAGTCCTTATGAACCGTTTTTGGGTGGATGAGGCACGCAACTACAATATGACATCCAATATCTGGACAGTCAACGATTCTTTGCTTGTAGAAACTCTTCTCGTGGGCAATCCTACTTACCTTACAACCGATAACCCTGAAGAGGTGACAGGCCAGATTGAGGCCCTCAAAGAGCGAGTAAGAAAACGTCTTACGGGAGAAGAGTAAAAGGAGAATTCTAATAGGGATCCACGTCAATACCAATGGCCGTCAACCCGCTATATTTACGATCCAAAAGCTCTGTTTCAAGATACAGGGCTTTTTTTATACGAGATAGCGAGTTGTTACGTTTAAGCCGCAGGCGGAACTGAACCTGGTAATAGTCGCCCGTTTTTGCTATAGGAGGTATCAACGGACCATTGAAATCTTTGATGCCTATGCCTCTGATTACATCGGCCATTTCATATGCGCAACTCCACATTCTTTTTTCATTTTTATCCTTCAGAGTAATCACCACCAATCGCACAAAAGGAGGATAGCCGAACTTTTTGCGTTCCGCAAGGGCGGCAGAGAGATCTTCGGCATCGCTTTCACCAATTAGGGCCTTCAATACCGGATGCTCCTTCTGCTCAGTCTGTATGATCATTCTGGCTCCATCCTCTCTGCGACCGGCCCTGCCACGCAACTGCCACAGGAGTTGGAGGGCGCGTTCATCCGCTCTGAAATCCTGCACGGAAAAGAGGGAGTCGCAACCTATAACCGCCACTAAAGAAAGTCGGTCGAAGTCAAATCCCTTGGTAATCATCTGAGTCCCCACCAGGATATCAATCTCCCCATCAGCAAAACTTCTGAGGATACGCTGCTCTTCTCTTTTTCCCGAGATTGTATCGGAATCAAACCGTTCGGTAACATAATCCGGAAAGTATTCGCGCAGCAACTCCTCTATCTTCTCGGTTCCTGCACCACGATCAACAACCGAGGTGGAAGCGCATTGGGGACATTTTAGTTCAAAAGGGATCTGATATGAGCAATAGTGACATTTGAGTATATTATCAAACTTGTGATAGCTTAAGGCAACATCGCAAGAAGGACATTTGACCACAGAACCACACTCAGCACACTGAGCATATGGAGCATAAGCCCTTCTGGAGCGGAACACCATCACCTGCCCACCGTCATTGACCACCCTGCCTATTTCGTTGAGCAGACGGATGGAGAAAGGTCCCTTGACATTTCGCAACCGCCTTGCCGTCACCATATCCACTATTTCCACTTGGGCATCCTCCGCCTTATGAAACTTCTCCATCAGATCCACCTGAGCGAGTTTACCTATGGAGACATTGTAAAGCGACTCGAAGGAGGGGGTGGCACTGCCCAGCACCAGATTGGCTCCGGTCTGAGAAGAGAGCATCAGCGCACCATCACGACCGTTGTACCTCGGTGCGGGGTCAGACTGTTTGTAGGAGGAGTCATGTTCCTCGTCCACCACAATCAGCGAGAGATTGGGCAGTGGCAGTAGCAGCGCCGACCTTGTGCCCAGCACAACATAGGGGCGCTCGGCAGCCACCAGACGATTGTATATGCGCTTTTTTGTGGGCGCCGTCTGCTTTGAGTGATAGGGCAGCAGTGAGCTACCGAATACCTTCTCAAGTCTGGAAGTGAGCTGTCTGGAGATGGCTATCTCGGGTACGAGAAAAAGCACCGATCCGCCACTTTGAAAGATATCCCTCATCAGATGAAAATATATCTCCGTTTTACCGGATCCCGTCACTCCGCGCAAAAGCACCCTTCTGCCTCCGGTAAAATGTCCTCTGATAGTGTCACAAGCCTCCTGCTGGGCAGGGGAAAGCGGAGGAATTGTACTGAAATCCGGCTCTCTGATCTCTTTATCCGACTTCCTGGAACGCACCTTTATCTGCTTGCGGAAAGCCGTGGAATAAGCTGCCTTGAAGACTTCCCCCACACTGCACATATAATAATCGGCTAAGGAGCGCCAAAAATTCAACCGGGCTGAAGTCACAGGGGGCATATCAAGAAGAGATTCCACTGCTCTGATTCCGGAAGGATTCACATCAGCAGGTGGCTGCTGTGAGATGCCGGTTACTATAGCATACCTACTCTTCCCCACAAGCTTTACCTGCACCCAGCTGCCTATCGAAATCTCTCCATCGTACTCTTCAGGCACGGAATAAGACAATTCCTTGCTCATTTTCAGAGGCAACAGTACCTGCACATATGATCTCTTCTTTTCCATATCCGGAACGCTAAAATAACACTTTTTTTTGCAGATATGGAATAAAAACCTACCTTTGCAATCCTGTTTGTCAGAAATGACCGACACAAGGTGCCATAGCTCAGTTGGTAGAGCAACGGACTGAAAATCCGTGTGTCCCTAGTTCGAATCTCGGTGGCACCACAAAAAAAGCGGCTTTCAATAGCCGCTTTTTCTTTGTGGTGCCAGTCGCTTCGCTCCTTATCTATTCATTCCATTTTCTATCTTTAATTACCGGTGAATGGAATGGAATGAAGTTTTTGGGTATTGGAGTAAAGGCTGCTTTGGTGGGCGCCTTAGTGAGGTTTGGAGCATCAAATGCGGCAAACTCTGCAAAAGTGGGTGTTGTACCTTGTGAGAGCTGCATAATGCGTTTGTAGATTTCAAATCTCGAAGGAGCGTTAAAACCATCCGTGTTTGCGTTCATTATGCTGTTTGGAGTGGGACGCCAAGCACCTGTAGCAAAGGTAAGAGCACCTTCATGGATTCCAACAACTTTGGTATAATTTGGATCATTCAACATAAAGGACCATTGAATTGCAGCAGGGTCTGAAGTGATATCCACATTGGCTCCCCAGCCCCAATTGTTTCTTTGCTGAATAAAAGCTGCTTTGGCTTCTTCAGTTATTGCTCCCGCTCCGGAGGAGGTGTACTCATCCAAAAGTTTGCCAAAGGCGTGACCGCCACTCTCATGTAATACTACTTTACCAAATTCGGAGACTGAATAACCTATAGTAGCGCAATAGCCTATAGCTGCGTCATCTGAATACATGCTACAAGTACCGGAATAATTCGGTGAGTTTATTATAACGGTAATCACACTCTTGCTCATATCTGCTCCCGGGACCTTATTAGCATATTGAAAAACTTTTGCGTCATTACCTTCAACGAACGTACCTTCTCCAAAACGGCAGCTGAAAGCTGTCTGAGAGTCATCGGCTATCTCCTTGTTTTTGGATACGGCTGCAACGGAATAGACATCAAAACGATTACGCAAAGATTTATAGGGCTCCTCACTGAAGAAGGCAGAGACAGCATGATTGACCCACGTATCAAAAGTACCATCGGCGTGATCTCTGTCGGTAAAGGCATCCCCTGTAAATATCAGCTTAATCCCATTCCCTACCGTGTGAGTTTGTAGAGTTTTCACCTTACCATCGGCAGAGTAGTCGGTTGACTCGTAATAGGAGCCTCCTGGGAAAGTTGGACCAAGTTTTCTTTTAATAAATGCCTCCAGGTCATCGCGGCTATCACCAAAAGCCGAAGTCGAGAAGACTACTTTGGCATTTTTATCAACGACGTGGACATTTGGTATGGATCTTTGATACAACAGAGAGTTAAACACAGCTCCCGGTTGCATAAGTATTGTCCTCCAAGGCATCCCCCAGTCATCGGCAACTTGCTTGAGCTTGGCATCCGTCATACCGCCCATTGCCTCATAGTTTCCACTATAAACGGAGTAACCAATTACATCCAGCCCTTTCGACTTATATTGATTGTAAATAGAGATGAGTTGCGGCGTGAAATTGCTACAGTATGGACACCAAGTCTGCCAATCGAAAAGTATTGTATATTTATTTGATGAATACTCACTTCCAAGGTTGATTGGAGCTCCCGTAACATCGTTAAAGTTGAAATTGGGAGCAGGAAAATTAGTGATGCCGGAAAGATCAAAATTGTTGAAGCAAACTATTCTTGCCCAGAATTTGTTCCAAAAAGTGTTGTTGTTGCGAATGGCTGTCGGGATAGTGCCCGATAGATTATTCATGGTGATATCGAAACCGGTCAGATTTGTCAAAGTACCAATTTCACCGGGAAGTGGTCCGGTTAGTTGATTGTTGAAAAGATAGAGTTGTTCCAATGCTTTAAGTTTACCCATCTCAGGAGGAATACTTCCGGTAATGGCATCGTAACAGAGTTGCAAAAACCTCAATTTCGAAAAATCTCCAATCTCGGCAGGGATATTTCCTGAGAGATTATTATCGGGAAGATTAATTACAATCACATACCCTTGCGAGTCAACTCCTATTCCATATCATTCATCAAGAGGCTTATCAGTCAGCCAATTATCCTTTCTTGTCCATTGGTTGCCATTTAGTGAATTATATAATGCAGTAAGAGCAGTGCGCTCTTTTCCCAATGCCGAGGGCTCTTCATTGGCCCCCTGAGTAATGGTAATGAAGCTCTCCTTGCCGGCACCGGAAATTTTAACCTGGCCTACCCTGCCGGTCATAGCACTATTCTTAGCTATTTGCAGTACCAACTTATACTCCTCCAACCCCTTGGTCTGTACCTGATATATTCCAATCCAACTTTGAGCATCCCCAAGTACGGTAGCGGTATAGTTGATATTGGTCAAGACAGGGATCCTTAACACGCCTCCATTAGTTCCTATCGTAAATTCTTTCTGTGTTAAAATCAATTCATCTTTCTGACTTTGAGTAATGGTAACTCTTGTGCTATTATCACCATAACTGATGGTCAGAGTACCGGTTCTTGGATCATAACCTTCATTCTTGGCAACGGAGAGAATTATATTGTAATTGTTCAATGCCTTAGTCTGAGTAATGGAACACCAGGATTTACAATTATCTGAAAGAGAACAACTATAATCAACATTAGAAATGACGGGAATCGTTATGGTACCGCCGTCACTGCCTATTGAAAATTCTTTCTGATCCACAATAAGTTCTTCAACCTGCTTCTGAGTAATGGTGATGAAACTCTCCTTGCCGGCACCGGAAATTTTAACCTGACCTACTCTCCCGTCATAACTCTCGTTATTTGCAATCTGAAGGACCAAATTGTACCTTTCCAACCCCTTGGTCTGTACCTGCAAGATTGTAATCCAACTTTGAGCATCCCCAAGTACGGTAGCGGTATAGTTGATATTGGTCAAGACGGGAATCCCCAACACGCCTCCATCAATGCCTATTGTAAATTCTTTCTCTGTTACAATAAGTTCATCTTTCTGACTCTGGGTTATGGTGACTGCTATACTCTTATCACCGGAACTGATGGTCAGAGTACCGGTTCTCGGATCGTAATCTTCATTCTTGGCAACGGAGAGAATTATATTGTAATCATTAAGTGCCTTGGTCTGAGTAATGGAACACCAGGATTTACAATTATCTGAAAGAGAACAACTGTAGTCAATGTTGGAACGCAAGGGTATTGTAATGGTGCCTCCACCACTGCCTATTGAAAATTCTCTCTGATCCACAATAAGCGCATCAACCTGCTTTTGAGTAATGGTGATGAAACTCTCCTTGCCGGCACCGGAAATTTTAACCTGACCTACCCTCCCATCATAACTCTCGTTCTTAGCAATCTTGAGAACTATCTTATAATCTTCCAAACCTTTTGTCTGGGCTTGTTCTATTGTTATCCAATCCTGAGCTCCCTCCACAACAGCACAACTGTATTGTATGTTGGCGGCGACAGGAATCTTCAGTTCACCTCCCTCGCACCCTATTATAAACTCTTTTTGGGTTAAAATAAACTCATCTTTCTGACTCTGGGTTATGGTGACTACTATGCTCTTATCCCCGGAACTGATGGTCAGAGTACCGATCCTTGGATCATAACCTTCATTCTTGGCAACGGAGATAACTATGTTGTAATTGTTCAGTGCCTTGGTCTGAGTAATGGAACACCAGGATTTACAATTATCTGAAAGAGAACAACTGTAGTCAATATTTGAACGAAGAGGTATTGTAATATTACCTCCATCACTTCCTATCGAGAATTCTTTCTGTTCTACAATAAGTGCATCAACCTGCTTTTGGGTAATGGTGATGAAACTCTCCTTGCCGGCACCGGAAATTTTAACCTGACCTACCCTCCCATCATAACTCTCGTTCTTGGCAATCTTGAGAACTATCTTATAATCTTCCAAACCTTTTGTCTGGGCTTGTTCTATTGTTATCCAACCCTGTGCCCCATCCATGACAGTACAGCTGTATTGTATGTTGGTCGAGACGGGAATCTTCAGTTCACCCCCTTCAGTGCCTACTATAAACTCCTTTTGAGTTAAAATAAGCTCATCTTTCTGACTCTGAGTAATGGTGAGTGTCGTACTCTTTTCAGCATAACTGATGGTCAAAGTACCGGTTCTCGAATCATAAGTATCATTCTCCTTAACAGTGAGAATAATACTGTAATCGTTCATTGCCTTGGTCTGAGTAATTGAGCACCATGATTTACAATCATTTGAAAGAGAACAAGTAAAATCAACATTGGAACTAATGGGTATTGTAAAAGTACCCCCATCACTTCCTATTGAAAGTTCTGTCTGATTTTGATTCTGGCCCTGACCTACAATAAGTTCAGGTTCAACGCATGATACGATGCTCAAAAAAAAGCAAGAAATAATAAAAAGTCGTGAAATTAACCGTTTCATCACAATCTAAGGTTAAGTATTTGAGAAAAATATAATTCGGAAAAGTATTTGTAAAAATATAAATAAAATCAAGAGTTACGAAATTTAAGCAAATAAAATAACGAATTGCGGAATTTTAAGTAACCTCGCACCTCGCAACCCGCACCCCATAACACTACATACTACACTGAACTTCCCTAAATAGGGTTGACCGTTTTTGGTTAATAATTCAATTCATTTTTCCAATTACTATCGGACAATTATGAGCCTGAGGTTCTTGTCTTGGGTTAAAGTTGAGGTGGCTCGATGCCACC
>JAGONS010000018.1 GCA_017992915.1 Bacteroidales bacterium
GCTTTATAAAAGCAGTAACTTTAGTGTTGGTCTTCTTGAGAAGTGCGGATGGACCATGTTGTTTGAAAGAATGGTGTAAATACTTTAAAAGTCCTGCATTAACACCAAATTTAGTTTGAATATAGTTTAACTATATCCATCTTCTAGCATCAACATGTACTTCAATCTGTCCGAATAACTGTGTTTTTTACGCATAACAAAACCCCGAAAGTTTTTTGTCTAACTTCCGGGGTTCATGTCATAGCCGGGCATTTTTAGTATCTATATATGAAATCAGACTACGCTGTAATCTTTTCCAGCCATTTAACCATACCTGCCATAACTCCCATCGAGATGAGACAGAAAGCGGCGAATACCGCCCAAGTCTCCCACTGACGTGGGAAAGTGTTGAGCATGGTAACACCGAGGGCAATAAATAGATTGCCCACAGCCGTAGCGGAAAGCCACAGACCCTGGCAAATACCCTGGAGATGACGCGGAGCCACTTTCGTTACAAATGAAATTCCCAGAGGCGAGATAAATAACTCGGCTACCGTCAGGAAGAAATAGGTAACGATAAGTACCCAAGGACTTGCCTTCATAGATGCTTTCACAGCCTCACTGAGAGCTGCAAACTCGTATCCTGAAGGATAGTGCTTATACATTGCAACAATCATGAGGAAGATATATGCACAGGCAGCGATGAACATACCTATTGCAATCTTTTTGGGAGTGGAAACAGCCCTACCGCGACGTGCAAATGAAGCAAAAAGCCACATCAGGATCGGAGTGAGAGTAATCACAAAGAAGGGATTGATACATTGCCATATCTCGGGTGGAATAGCAGCCGTCGATACGAAGTCACGTGCGAACACTGAGAGTGACTGACCGTTTTGGTGGAATGCGAACCAGAAGAAAACTGCAACACCAAGAACTGCAAAGAGTGCATAGAGACGCTGTCTGATCTCTTTTGCGTTGGCTGCTCTCTCTTCGGGAGTATAATCCTGAACCTCTTTCTTATCTTTCTTTACAGGTGTAGGAAGTTTTTTCTTTACTGCCAAGAAGATAGTCAGAGAGAGAAGCATTGCGAACACGGAGGCGAGAAATGAATAGTGTACGCCTGTGTTGAATATATTGAGGTACTGGTCACAGAATGCAGCATCAACCACGCCTGTATGACCTACGCTCTCGGCAAGTGTTGCAATGTTGGCGCTGTCCACCTCTGACAGGGCGCCGTTTGTATCAAGAAACTTGTGGCAGAGACGCGGAAGGTCAGCATTGTAAGCGAAGCCCTGGAGCTTGAGCCAGGCACTGCGCAGTAGCGGAGCAACAAAGGGGGCGACTACACCACCGATGTTGATGAACACGTAGAAAATCTGGAAACCGCTGTCGCGTTTGGACTTGGCCAAAGCAAGAGCCTCGGGACCCTTCTTGGCGGCTTCAGCCTCAAAGTTGTCATACATCTGGCCAACGATAGCCTGGAGATTTCCTTTGAAAAGTCCGTTACCGAATGCAATCAAAAGAAGTGCAAAGCAAGTAAACACCAGGACGGCGTTGACACCTCTGGTTTCGCCGAAAATCGGAATGGAAAGGAGCAAGTAACCTACTGCCATCACTATAAGACCTGAGATGATGGTGCCTTTGTAGTTCTGTAACCTGTCTGCAATCCTACCGCCGGGAAGACTGAAGATGTAGATGATAAAATAGAATACGGCATAAATCCAGCCTGCTACGGAATCATCTATTCCAAACTTGGAACAGAGGAAGAGCAGTAATACCGCGTTCATAATGTAATAACCAAACCTTTCGCCCATATTACTCAACGCAGCAGCTATAAGACCCTTAGGGTGCTCTTTTTTAGCCTTGGCGAGGTAAAACAAGAGGAACGGAATGACAACAATAAGAATGGCTATGAGGATAACCATGGAGCGGTTATGAAGCCATAGATTTGTGAAGAATTGTCCCATAAATAGTTTTTTCGTTATTATTGGTTTGCATTTGTTTAATCAAACAATGCGGCAAAAATATAAAAAAAATCGTATATTTACTTTTTGTTAACTCGAAAAGTCAATTCTTATGAAGAAAATTGTGATTACCGCACTGGCAACCCTGTTATTTTGCAGCAGTTACACTATGGCACAAACACCCAAAAGTGCGACTCCCGACGGATTAGTGATCTATTCTCTTCCCAGCACCTCGATCAACCTCGTGGTTGAGGCAAAGAAAGAGACCTTCATTGCAGGACCCTATGCGCAATATGCTCAGAAATATCTCGGCACAGCCGCAAGAACGGAGAACACAGTCACCTACAGTATGGGTTCCATCCGGTTTCATCCCTATATAGAAGCGGACGCTACCAGCCGCATTGCAATTAATCTGGCAGGCAAAAACATTGCGGCAGCCAATTTCCTGCAGTTCTGTTCACAGGGACTGATTATCGCATCTGACAGCTATACCGGCAAGCCTGAGGCCTGGAGATTTCCCTCCATCGCTGCCAATGACCAATTCGCAGGAAAGGGTGTAGGGGGCAATCTCACCAGTACCACCACTACCCTTTACAAGAGCGTGATGACTGAAAGCGGCTTCCAGAGAGTGGCCGTCGAACAAAAACAGGTGGTAGAGAAATCAATCGAAAAGAAGGCCGAAGAGGTGGCTAACAGTATCTTCAATTTACGCCGCAAACGTGTGGAAATCATAACCGGTGACACTGACGCCATATTCAACGGAGAAGCCCTCGGAGCTGCAATCGAAGAGATAAACCGTCTCGAACAAGAGTATCTGACTCTCTTTTTCGGTATTACCGAGACCTCATTTCAAAATATGAGTTTCGATGTAGTGCCTAAGGCCGGTAGCGAGAAGCATATCTATGTCGCTTTCCGCATCTCAGAGACTCAAGGACTTCTCCCCGCCTCCAATATGTCCGGAAGGCCGATTATCCTGGAGCTCATCCTCGACGAGGGGACAAAGAGCACCACTGTCCAGCAAGCTGCTGCCGCTGCTGCCGGAAGAAGCAGAAGCCAGATGATCTATTACAGAGTGCCCGCTACGGTTACTGCACGTATACTTGACGGACAACAGGTGTTGCTCCAGACCAGAGTGCCGGTTTACCAGCTTGGTACGGTGCACTCTTTCCCCATTGAGACTCTTATCAGTAAATAATCTATCTTTTTATTAAATAATTAAATACAAAACAGTATGACACTTTCTCATCTAAAAACCCCAGAGAGTGTGGAAACACTTCTACTCCCTCACACAAATTCCCCGCCCATCGAAGCACGAGGGCAAAGCAGTTCAATTCCTTGAGAAATTTGGCAAGGATCTCGGTCTCGAAACCATCAAGGATGAAATTGGTAATGTAATAATTCGCAAGCCTGCTACTCCCGGTATGGAAAACAGGATGGGTATCATTCTGCAGGCACATATAGATATGGTGCCCCAGAAAAACAACGACAAGGTGCACGACTTCAAAAAGGACCCCATCCAGCCCCGTATCGTAAGCAAAGAGGATGGCGACTGGCTTTACGCTACCGGCACCACTCTCGGAGCTGATAACGGACTCGGTTGTGCTGTGGCAATGGCAGTAATGGAAGCTGACGACCTGGTACATGGACCAGTAGAGGCGCTTTTCACAGTAGATGAGGAGACCGGAATGACCGGCGCCAGAGGACTCAAACCGGGTATATTGAAGGGTGATATCCTTATAAACCTCGATTCTGAGACTGAGGGTGAGCTCTATGTGGGTTGCGCCGGCGGACTCGATGCCACTGCAATATTCAAATATAGGGAGAAACCTCTTCCCAAGGGACACGAAGTATTGGCAATCCATGTCAAAGGACTTCGCGGAGGCCACTCAGGTATGGAAATTCACGAAGGTCGCGGCAATGCGAACAAAGTGATGATGCGAGTGCTGCTTCCCGCATTGAGGGATCTGAAGGCCAAGCTCGTCTCAATAGAGGGCGGCAACCTACGCAACGCTATCCCACGCGAGGCTGTAGCAGTAGTAGCTCTACCTCCTTCAAAAGTAAAAGCACTTCAAGAAATAGTCGATTCGGTTTTAGCCAAGGTTAAGAATGAGTACGCCAACATAGACCCCAATATTGAGATTTTCCTGGAAAAGACTAAAGGAAAGAATATGATGTGCGGTCAGGTGGCTCTCAAGATGGCTAAAGCTGTATATGCCTGCCCTAACGGAGTAGACAGAATGAGCCTCGAGATGGCTGACCTTGTGGAAACTTCCAACAACCTTGCCATTGTAAAATCCGAAGATGGCCAAATCTTTGTAAAATGCCTCATGCGCGGCTCCATCGACAGCGCAAAAGAAGATCTGAGTGAGGCAATTCGCGCCACGTTCGAACTGGCGGGAGCTGAGGTTACGCTTTCGGGAGGTTATTCCGGCTGGCAACCCAACATGAAGTCTCCCATTCTTAAAACCATGAAGGAGACCTATTTCAATCTCTTCGGCAAAGAGGCTGAGGTAACGGCTGTTCATGCAGGTCTGGAATGTGGCATCCTCGGAAGCAAATATCCCAACTGGGATATGATTTCCTGCGGCCCCACCATCCTGTCTCCCCACTCTCCGGATGAAAGGGTATTCATCCCTTCTGTGGATAAATGGTGGGAATTTATCGTTGCAGCGCTTGCTGATGCTCCCAAAAAGTAAGATTTGGGGCAAATTTTTGCCAATTCGATAATAATAACTATATTTGCAGCCCTTTCGGAAAATCCGGAAGGGCTTATTTATCTTAAATTCAATTAATTAAAATGTTAAAACAGTACGAAACCGTTTTCATTGCAACTCCCGTTTTATCTGATGCCCAGATGAAGGAAGCGGTTGCCAAGTACGTGACCTTCATCAAGGACAATGGTGGAGAGATTGTGCACCAGGAGGATTGGGGCCTTAGAAAATTAGCTTACCCTATCCAGAAAAAGACTACAGGATTCTATCATTTGATAGAATTCAAGGCAGATCCCGAGTTTATCGGCAATTTAGAGACTCAGTACAAACGCGATGAGCGTATCATCCGTTTCCATACCGTCTCTATGGACAAGCACGCTATTGCATATGCAGAGCGTCGTCGTAATAAAATCAGCGAAGCAACAGCTCCCAAGGCAGAGCATAAGGTAGAGCGTAAGGCCGAGCCCAAAGCAGAGACCAAGGCAGATGTTGAAGAGGCAGAAACCACAGTTAAAGAATAAGGAGATTACACCATGGCACAACAAGATGACATCCGCTATCTCAATCCACCTACAGTAGATATCAAGAAGAAAAAATATTGCCGTTTCAAAAAGGCCGGCATAAAGTATATCGATTACAAGGACGCTGAGTTCTTGAAGAAATTTCTCAACGAGCAGGGTAAGATTCTTCCCCGCCGTATCACCGGTACTTCTCTTAAATACCAGAAGAAAGTAGCACAGGCAATAAAGAGGGCAAGACACATTGCATTGCTCCCGTATGTAACCGATTTATTGAAATAGGAGGAGATTATGGAAATTATTTTGAAGCAGGACGTCCCCAACCTCGGACATAAGGACGATATCGTTACGGTAAAAAACGGATACGCTGCCAATTACCTCATCCCTCAGGGAATGGCTATAATGGCTACACCTTCCGCCAAGAAAGTTCTCGCTGAGAAACTTCGTCAGCGCGCACACAAAGAGGCCAAGATTCGTGAGGATGCTACCCTTCTTGCAAATGCACTCGAAGGACTTACCGTAAAGGTAACCACAAAGGTAAGCTCAAAGGGTAAAGTGTTCGGAAGTGTCAACAACATCCAGATTACCGAAGCTCTCGTTGCTCTCGGCCACGATGTTGACCGCAAGAACGTCACCATAACCGGCACTGACACCATTAAAGAGGTAGGCACATACGAAGCAGTTGTAAAATGCTACCGCGACATCAAAGCCACCATCAAAGTTGAAGTTGAAGGCGAAGAGGTTTAATCCTAATCGCGTGATATTTATAACAAACGGGATGGCCGAATGGTCATCCCGTTTGTTTTTGGCATCAATCAGAGAATACTTCCTATTTTTTGTAGATGTACCATAACAGATATGCCGCAAGCGCCAGGAGCGCAAAGTAGGTAGCCTTGGGAATGAATGCACTTAAAAGCATTACCAAAAATAAGAGCAATAAAAGCGTATAGGCCAACTTTTTCTGTGCAGGGAGATATTGCCATGCGTAAGAAAGACGCTCGCGAAATATCTTGAAACGCTGTTTTAAATTGGGTTTGTCCATACGGGTGTAACTGTCATAAACGGTGTTGTCACCCTTCGCTTTTGACGACCTGGATTTTCTGACTATTATAAATAATTCGCGATGTACGGGCGTACCGTGGCAATTGGCAAAAAGTGTTATACGCGTCCTGCCTTTGGAACGGTTGAGTTTGTATTTTTTTGAGCCGCTGGGAGGCACAACTGCACTTGCCGTCCTGTAGCCATTGTCGATGGTAATCCGTGCAGATTCTGCTTCGGGGCATTCCCAAGTTACCTCAACAATATCTCCTTCTCTGACAATTCTTCTGCTTACTTTGAATTTCATATCTTATATGCTTTTTATTAATCATGCCGCAAAAAGAGTTCCATAAATGGCCGGTATTTTGCATTTTTAAACTTTAAAATAGTATTTTTAGGGCATGAAACAGTTTTTACGCATAATAATTATTGCAGCAATCTTGCTGCCGGTCGGACTTCAAGCCGGGGCACAAACCGTTTACTCCGTTGATTATAAGTCCGATGCAGACATTAAGGTCTTTGTGTCCGAATATAAGTCTGACGCCGATTTGGTCGTTTATAAGACTGAGTACAAATCTGACGCAACGGGCAACGACGGCATCTGGCATTTTGTCAAATATAAGTCTGATGCCAAAAAGAAAATCTATTTTGTCAAGTACAAGTCGGATGCCGACCTCATCATCTATTTCTCCCAATGGAAATCCGATGCCGGCTGGCGCAATAATTCTAAAAAACATCTGATGCAATAGTCATATCATCGGACAGAGAGTCTTCCAGGCCTCTTTTACAGCCATAGCGGTATACTCTGCCATATAAAAGGCCATCGGAAATGATATGGCTGATTTGATAATTATTGCTATATTTACGCGCTTTAAAACAATACTCGGAAATCAAAGTAAAAATTATTAATAATATCAATTAAAAAATGAAGAAAATCAATTGCTTTATTCCTTTCCAGGATGAAACACAGGTTAAGTCGACAGTTGAGAATCTCAAAACCCAGAAACTGGTTGACAAAATTTATCTCCTCCATGCGGGCGAGACTGCATACCCATTGACAGAGGTCTTCGGATGTAAGGTAATCAATGTGCCTTCAATTAATAGTACAACTGCAGTAAAAGCCATCGCAGCCCACTCAGACAATTACTATTCTCTGATCTACACCAAATACACTTCTTTGAGTTTCGTGCTCTTTTCACTTGAGAGAATGGTTAACCTCATTGAGGATTCCGGCGCTGCCATGGTATATGCGGATCACTTCAAACAGGTTGGTGATGTTAGGCACAATGCACCCGTTATAGATTATCAGTTCGGCTCATTGAGAGATGATTTTGACTTCGGTTCAGTGCTTTTCTATAGGAGCGATGCAGTAAAAGAGGCAGTTTCCAGAATGAATATCGACTACAAGTTCGCTGCAATGTATGACCTGCGCCTGAAAGTTTCACAGAAAGGTAACCTTGAGCATATAAACGAATATCTCTACTATGATGTAGAGACGGACACACGTAAATCCGGCGAAAAAATATTTGACTATGTTGACCCCAAAAACAGGGCGGTACAGATCGAGATGGAACAGGCCTGTACGGAACACCTCAAGGTGATAGGCGGATACCTCAAACCTGAATTCAAGGATGTCAAATTTGCTGAAGATAAGTTTGAATATGAGGCCTCCGTCATCATTCCCTGCAAAAACAGGGTACGTACAATCAAGGATGCCATCACTTCCGCTCTCAGCCAGAAAACCAATTTCAAATACAATGTGATTGTTGTAGATGACAACTCGGATGATGGCACGGTTGACATCATCAAGTCATTCAAAGAGAATGAGAAACTCATCTATATAGCTCAGGATAAATCTTATCATGCCATAGGCGGCAACTGGAACGTGGCTATCCACCACCCCAAATGCGGTAAATTTGCCATCCAACTCGATTCCGATGATGTATATTCGGATGAGAATTCCCTTCAGAAGATGGTGGATGCATTTTATGAGCAAAACTGTGCAATGGTTGTCGGCACATACCGTATGACCAACTTCCAGATGGAGACCATTCCTCCCGGAATCATCGATCACAAAGAATGGACTCCCGATAACGGTCGCAACAATGCGCTTCGCATCAACGGCCTGGGGGCACCGAGAGGTTTCTACACTCCAATGCTTCGCACCATCAATTTCCCCACCACCAAATATGGTGAAGACTATGCAGTGGGTCTGCGCGTAAGCCGCGAGTATCAGATCGGCCGCATTTACGAAGTAGTCTATTTATGCCGCAGGTGGGATGGCAACTCGGATGCTTCTCTCGAAATCGAGAAAGTAAATGCCAACAATACCTACAAGGACCGCCTTCGCACCTGGGAACTCAAGGCCCGCGTTGCAATGAACCGTAAGTAGACCTATGGACTTCTCCTTGAAAGAGAGTATTGAGTCGATGTTCTCCCGTGAGCTTTCGTTCCACGGGAGAGCATTTATTAATCACCAGGCTCTCTCGGGTATGAAGGTCAAAGAGTTTGACATTGACGGTTATCCTGCCAGGCTCCTCTACAATCCTGCCAGAGAAGCCTCTGTGATGGCTGATGTAAGCGAGGAGACCATCCGCAACCGACAATGTTTTCTCTGCGAGGAAGGACTCTCTCCCGAGCAGCTCGGTACTGTATGGCGCAGCCCTGCAAGTCAGGAGGATTATATTTTCAGAGTAAATCCCTTCCCCATCTTCAACCTCCATTTCACCATCTCTCTTTCTTACCACAAGAGGCAGCAAATAGAGGGACATTTCGCCGATATGGCGGCCATCGCCCATGCACTGCCTGACTATACCCTCTTTTACAACGGCCCTATGTGCGGTGCCTCTGCACCCGACCATCTCCATTTCCAGGCCGTTCCGGCCGGCAATATGCCTTCGGAGGTTATTGCCCGCAGAGGAGAACATCTCAAACCGGTTTACAGCTGCATCTCCGGCAGCATAAGCCGTTTTTGTGTCTGGTCAGGTGGAAGCTATCTGCTCCAAAGCAAGAGCCTGAGCGGCATTGACACTCTTTTTTCACGTTTGATGAGTTGCGCAGAGATCGTCGACAGCACGGAGTGGGAACCACGTGTCAACATAATATCCTGGTGGGAGGCAGGTACTTATTCCACTCTGATATTTTTCCGCAGGGAATCCAGGCCTGCCTGTTTTTCAGCTGAAGACCCACATGAACGCATCCTAATCAGTCCTGCCTCGGTGGAGATGGGCGGAGTAGCAATAGTATCATCGCGAGAGAGCTTTAATTTGCTGACTGCCGACAAACTGACGAGTATCATAGAAGAAGTATCACTGAACAAAATATCATCACAAATTATGGAACAAAAACTTAAAAGGACTCAGGCAGAGCTCGCTGTAGGCATTTTTTCCGAAGAGAAAATAGAATTCAGTTTCATCACACCCTACGGCGCCGGCGGCAAAATCTATAAAGGCAATTACAAAGCTTCGGTTAAAGATGGCAAAGTGCTCTTCGACGGAACTCTCCACAACAGTATCACTTTCTCCTCAAACGAGGAAAATGCCCGCTTCAAACTCAAGGATGTCACCATCGGCGTCAATTTCCACTGGGAGAGAAAGGAAGATCAGGTCTTCGCCGGCAACCTCAAACTTATAGTGGAAAAAGGCAGGGTGACCGCTATCAATCTCATCGGCATTGAAGACTACCTTATCAGCGTGATCTCCTCCGAAATGAGCGCCACCTCTTCAAAACAGCTGCTTAAAGCACATGCTGTCATCTCCCGCTCCTGGACACTTGCACAGATAGTCAAGAATAAGGAAATAACTGCTTCTTCGCAAGAGTATTCCGCATGTACCGAAACGGAAGAGGAGCTAATCAAGTGGTATGATCGTGAGGATCACACCAATTTTGATGTTTGTGCGGATGACCATTGCCAGCGCTACCAAGGACTCACTCGCGCCTCCACACAGGCCGTGAGGGAGGTCATTGAGGAGACCTGGGGCGAGGTGCTCACCTATGATGGCAAAATCTGCGATGCACGCTTCTCCAAATGTTGCGGTGGAGTCTTTGAGGAGTTCCCCTACTGCTGGGAAGATAAGGATATGCCCTATCTCCGCAAGCAGCTTGACAACAAGAGCGGGGTCCCCATACCCGACCTCACCATCGAGGAAAATGCCCGCGAATGGATATATAGTTCTCCTGAAGCCTTCTGCAACACCACCGACCGGCGTATTCTCTCTCAAGTACTCAACACCTATGACCAGGAGACGCTCAACTTTTTCCGCTGGAAGGAGAAATACTCCCAGAAAGAGCTCTCCGATCTGATAAAGAGTCGCTCGGGAGTGGACTACGGTGAGATACTTGACCTTATCCCTATAGCGAGAGGCACTTCAGGCCGTCTCTGGAAGCTAAAAATAGTGGGTTCCAAGCGCTCCCGCACCATTGGCAAGGAACTTGAAATCCGCAGAACCCTCTCTCCTTCCCACCTCTACAGCTCCGCTTTCGTGGTGGAAAAAGAGGGTGTGACAGCATCAGGAGCTCCCGTATCATTTACGCTAATTGGAGCGGGCTGGGGACACGGAGTCGGTCTCTGCCAGATCGGTGCAGCCGTTATGGGTGACCTTGGATATGACTACCGCGAAATACTCCTCCATTATTTCAACGGATCATCGGTTGACAAACAATATTAAAACCACGAAACTCATGAAAAAACAAACCGGAAAAAGGTCTCCCTGGGCATGGATTCCATCGCTATATTTTGCGCAGGGTCTACCTTATGTGGCTGTGATGACAATATCTGTCATCATGTACAAAAGATTGGGAATATCGAACACGGACATTGCTCTGTATACAAGCTGGCTCTATTTGCCATGGGTGATAAAACCCTTCTGGAGTCCATTTGTAGATCTGCTCAAGACAAAAAGATGGTGGATTGTGACTATGCAGTTGCTTGTCGGCGCAGGATTTGCCGGCATTGCATTTACTATTCCCGTAAGCAATTTCTTCCAGTGGACGCTGGCAATTTTCTGGCTGGTGGCCTTTAGCAGCGCAACTCACGATATTGCTGCCGATGGATTCTATATGCTGGCGCTTGACACCCATGGCCAGGCAATGTATGTCGGTATCCGAAGCACCTTTTACAGAGTTGCCACTATCGTAGGCCAGGGTCTGCTTATAATCGTTGCAGGTGCCCTTGAGAGTTCTACCGGTCTGAAACCGCTACAATTGCAAGTAAACGCCTCTCCGGATTACTCCTCATCAATCGTCCTGCCGATAGACTCGCTTGGGACTGAAAACCCACTATTGTCCGATAAAACGGCGATGGCGGATGAGTATTTCTTTACCTCTTATCCGGAGACGGTAGAGCTTGGAACAACTCCCGTTCCTGCCGATTCCGTTGCGATGCTTAAAGCTTTTGCAGTGGAGCACAATACCATGCATGGCTTCACCGCTAAGGAGGAGGACTCTGCAGATGTTAAAGAGAAAAGGGAGAGTTGGTGGAGCAGAAGTGTAGCCACCCCATTGTCCAATTTTATCAGGGACAAGTTTGGTGAAAAGATTGAGGCAACAGATGTCGGCACATACTCCGGCTCTGCACAACTTGTAGCCGTAAAACTCTCAAAAGCTCCGGAACATGGGGAGAAAATGGTTTTGAATACAAGACTGGACAAGGGAGACAGGAGCCTCGCTATCTTGTACGGAGAGAGACTGGAGTTTACGGAAAACAACTGGGATAAGCCTGCATATTTGATAGTACAGGCCGATTCCAAGTTGGATCATAACGTATCGGCTCAGTTTAAAGGTCTTTCCGGAAACGTCTCATTTGCCTGGTCTGTGACGTTCTTTATTCTCGCAGGCTTCTTCATTGCCCTAATGCTTTATCATAGGTTCATACTCCCGAGACCGGATAGCGATAAGCCGGCAAAAGAGGTAACCGCCGGCACCATTTTTAAAGAATTCTTTGGAACATTTGCCTCCTTCTTCAAAAAGAAACAGGTTTGGGTGACAATCGCATTCATGTTACTCTACCGTTTCCCCGAGGCTCAGCTTGTCAAGCTCATAACACCATTCCTTCTGGACCCAAAGGAGATTGGAGGATTGGGATTGACAACCGGCCAGGTGGGTCTTGTGTATGGTACGCTTGGAATCATAGGACTCACTTTAGGTGGAATTATCGGAGGTATAGTTGCTGCAAAAGGTGGCCTTAAAAAGTGGTTGTGGCCTATGGCTTGGAGTATCTCGCTTACCTGTGCCACATTTGTATATCTAAGTGTAGTTCAACCGGACAGCCTTTGGGTAATTAATCTGTGCGTTTTTATTGAACAATTCGGATACGGTTTTGGATTTACTGCCTATATGCTATACATGATATACTTCTCGGAAGGAGAGCACAAGACCTCTCATTATGCAATATGTACGGCATTTATGGCGCTGGGTATGATGTTGCCGGGAATGGCCGCTGGCTGGCTGCAAGAGCTTATCGGATATAAGCACTTCTTCTACTGGATTATGATTTGCTGTGCCGCGACGATAGCAGTAACGGCATTCATTAAAGTGGATCCATCATTTGGTAAAAAGACCAAAGAAGTGACAGAATAATCTACCCTCACTGAACTTTAAAAATAACAATCATGAAAAAAACTATCATACTCTTTGCAGTAGCACTTGTGACACTTTGCTCTTGCTGTAACACCGGTAATGCCGGCAATCCCAAAAATCCCGCGACAGGCGATGCAATTGTAAAAAGCGGACTGGAAGTGCTCGTCGACAATGATTTTGAGCCCCTAAAGGGCAAAAAAATCGGTCTTTTGACCAATCCCAGCGGTGTTGACCGCAACCTTAACTCTGCTATTGACATCCTTTTCAATGCCGAAGGAGTGGAACTGGTGAAGCTTTTCGCTCCCGAGCATGGAGTACGCGGTGACATATATGCGGGCGGACATGCGGACGACAGCGTTGATGAGAAAACGGGTCTGCCCGTATTGTCCATCTACGGTAAAACCCTAAAACCTACTCCGGAAATGCTTGAGGGTCTCAATGCCGTGGTATATGATATCCAGGATGTAGGCGCACGTTCATACACCTTCATCAGCGCTCTCGGTCTAATGATGCGTTCCTGTGCAGAAAACGATGTAGAAGTCATCGTCCTTGACAGACCCAATCCTCTCGGAGGCCTCAAGGTGGAGGGCAACTATGTTGAACCCGGATTTTTCTCCTATATAAGCGAATTCAAGATTCCCTATGTCTATGGACTTACAGTCGGCGAATTTGCACGCCTTATAAATGAGGAGGGGCTAAACACCGGCCAAAGAGGAGAAGATGAGCATGTCACATGTAAACTCACGGTAGTGCCCATGGAGGGCTGGAGCCGCGATATGACATACGATAAAACCGGACTACCATGGATACTTCCCTCTCCCCAGGTGCCCCAGGCACAGAATGCAATCGGTTATCCTTGTGCAGGCATTGTAGGAGACTTTTCAGGCCACTATCTCAATATCGGCGTAGGATACACCCTTCCCTTCCTGACATTTGCTGCAGAATGGGTTGATGCCGATGACTTCAAAGCAGAACTCGACAGTTACAATATCCCCGGAGTAGCCTGGCGTACCATCCACTACACACCCTTCTTTGGCTCAAATCAGGGAAAACTCCTCCACGGTGTACAATATTTCTTTACCGATTACAACATAGCTCCATTGACACTGATCAATTTCTATGTAATGCAGGCCATCCATAAACTCTATCCGGATCATAATCCCTATGAGGGAGGAAGAAACAGAACTACCGACATCGTGTGCGGCACAGACCATATCCGCCTAACATTCGGTAAAAATTTCCTCGTATCCGATATAATTGAATACTGGAATAAAGATGTAGAGCATTTCAGAGAACTTTCGAAAAAATATTATCTCTACGAATAGGGGTAGTGCTGAAGGATTTTGAAAAAAGTAGTTGCATTGTATTTCAGCCCTACGGGCGGAACCGCAAAGGTAGTTACAAGTATGGCCCGATCTTTTGCATCCGCAATGGGCTGTGATTTTGCTGAAATGGATGTTACACTGCCCGGAAAAAGGGAGAGCGCTCCCCTATTTGGAGCTGATGATGTGGTATTCTTCGGGGTTCCAACTTATATCGGCAGAGTTCCCAATCTGATTCGGCCCTTTTTCACCTCTATCAAAGGTGGAGGAGCGCTCGGGATACCTGTCGTCACTTATGGCAACAGGGCGTATGATGATGCTTTGATAGAATTGAGAGATATTATGGAAAAAAACGGTTTAAAAACCATCGCTGCGGCAGCTTTTCCGGCAGAACACTCCTTTTCCACCACACTCGCGGGAGGCCGTCCAAATGAAAAAGATTTGCAATTAGCGGAGGATTTTGCCCGAAAGTTGGCCGAAACTCTTACGAAGAATCCTCAACTTATCTCCGGCAGCCACATTCCTATAGCCGTGCCGGGTAATCCTGCTCCCTATTCCTATTACAAGGCTGTAATCAGCGACAACAAAAGCATAGACATACGCAAAGTCAAGCCCGTGACAGATCCTAAGAAATGCACAAAATGCGGACTTTGTGCCCTACTTTGCCCTATGGGCTCGATAAACATTTCTGACCCATCCATCACTAATGGAATATGCATTAAATGCGGCGCCTGCATAAAAAAATGCCCCCGAGGTGCCAAATCAATCACCGATCCGGATTATCTGGAACACAAACGGCTCCTCGAAGAAGAATACGGGGCTGTTATAAGAGAAGCAGAGTTGTTTTATAGCTCTAAGTAATATCCTCGATAGTGTATTTGGAATAAAAGTAATTGCAAATATTTTATTAGACTTTCGGTTGTTTAAGAATTTTGATAACTTCGTGTGTTGTACGAAAATTTGTTGTTGATGGCTAAAGATTTAACAGTTTCAAGTATTGAGCGGCAAAATATCTTAAATAATACAGCCGCCGTTGAAAACATCAAGGAAAAGTTGGATATCTCCGGTTTTTTGTTTGATGGTGAATATCGTTTCACAAAACAAATGGTTGCAGATTATTATGACGTATCCGTTTCCACAATAGACAGGTATCTTGAAACATACAAGGATGAACTCAAATATAACGGATATGTTTTAAGTAAAGGTAAGCAACTGAAAGAGATTAAGTTACAATTTGGTCACCTTATTAATGAGGCGACCAAAACCACGCGTCTCGGACTGTTTAATTTCAGAGCATTTCTCAATATCGGTATGCTTCTTACAGAAAGCGAAAGAGCAAAGGAACTCAGAAGTACTATCCTTGATATTGTCATTGCTACTATTAATGAAAAAACCGGAGGAGGCACCAAATATATCAATCGTCGAGATATAAATTATATTCCTGCTGCCATAACTGAAGAGAATTATCGCAAAAACCTTACACAATCCATCAACTCTTATGTAGATGGGCACAGAACGATGAAATATGCTCAAATTACCGATTTTATATATAAAGCTATTTTTCGTGAAAATGCAAAAGAATATAGGGAAATTCTTCGATTAAATATCAATGACAATGTTAAACATACGTTATATGCTGAAGTTCTTTTAGTAATTTCTTCATTCGAGAATGGTGTAGGGGCAGAAATAAAGAAACGATACGAGGAGAGAGGTAAAACACCCTTATCAGTAGAGGACGTAGAAGCTATTGTAATTGAACTCTCTGAAAATCCGATGCAGAAGCCCTACCTCAACGACGCAAGAACTAAGATGGCTTCCAGAGATTTCAGCTATAGAGATGCTTTTCATGGAAATATTAAGGAATATCTGAAAGCTGTAACCCCTGAAGAATATGAAAGATTTATAGGTAGTCAATCAGTCGATTTTGACAGGATACTTGAAGAAAACAAGGATGTCCTTAAACGATTAAAACAGGCGGAAGATGAGCAATAATATTCTCTATCTAACATACGAAGAAGTTAAGGAGATCTATGTCAGGACCATGGAAAAAAGTGGCGGAGGATTTTCCGGTATCCTTGATGAGGGAGGGATTTTATTAACATTAGAAATGGTACAGAGTAATGATTATTATCCTACATTCACAGATAAATTATCGTATTTGGTTTACGGATTTTGCCGCGGACACTATTTCTTAGATGGTAACAAAAGAATTGCCCTTACTGTAGGAGTATATTTTCTGCTTAAAAACGGATATTATTCCGCTGCCCAAAACTTCATGAAAGAAATCGAGGCAATAATATATCATGTAGCTTCCGGACGAATTGAAAGATCTTTACTTGAAGAAGTTTTAGTGTGTATCTTGAGCGACATCGATTACAGCGAAGAACTTAAGATTGAACTCGCAAAAGCTATGGGGTAATTCTCTCCGGTCCCGCACCACTACAGACTACAAACTACCAACTACACACTACTTAATAATTACTTCATCGGTAAAGATGTAGGCGTTGCCGCCGGCACCAAGATGCCATTTAGGTATTTTACCGTAATTCTTTGCAAACACCTTGATGTAGCGTGCTTCGACGCCCTCACTTTTATCACCGTAATCATCCAGGAGGGTTATCTTTAGATCGTGAATCTGAGGTGTATAATCATCATCAGCCACATTGTGGCCTACTCTGCCGGCAAATCGGTATGTGACCCCATCCATTGATGTATAAAATTCCACATACCGGGGCATCCATATCCACGATTTGATATCCTGTAGAAAGCCTGCAGCGAGCTGTGTCACATTTCGTGGCTCTTTCAGGTCGATGATAGCTTCAAAATCCTTTCTCTGGTAGCCTTGCCAACCACCCAGACGGAAATTGACACTTCCGCGGATACCATCCACCAAACCCAGGTCTCCTCCGGCGGAATATTGTCTGCTGTATTTCTCTTTAATTGTGACATTGTAGGTAGAACTAATCTTCCTGACCACCGATTCGGTGATATGGCTGCGAAGCCAGGATTCATTTTCACAATAACAGCGGATACGGGAGGATTCCGACAGAGTAAAAGGTCCCGTATAGAGTTTGAAATCACCGCTTCCGGTGCTTGTTTTTTCCCCGTCGAGAGGCTCTACACTATACCAGATCCGGTAATCTGGATCCAACGCGCCGAGACTTACCTCAACACTCTTCAGAAACATCGGATTGGGAACATTCACCCAGGGATTTTCCACAAAGTCCCCTTCAATGGCCGACATCGGTCTTACAGAGGGGTCAAAGCCAAATTCTTCATCAGGCTCCTCACTCATTTCAAACTCAAATTCCGCTCCTGAGAAAATATCATCGTAAATGATATATGAATATGGATAATCCTGACCATCTCTTTTCATTCCGCTAACATAGAAATTCTCATAAGAGACATCGGGAGCCGAAAGAATAAAGTCAGTACCATCTTCGAGATGTATGACGGCTCTCTCAAAAAGAGGTGTTCCCAGCACATATTGATCACTGCCGGGAAGCACGGGGTAAAATCCCAAAGCGCTGAAAACATACCAGGCGGACATCTGACCGCAATCCTCATTACCGCAAAGTCCATCAGGCTCCGCTGTGAAGAGTTCGGTCATAATCTTATGGGCTATTTCCTGAGTCTTCCAGGGCTTGCCTGCATAAGAGTAAAGATATGCTATATGATGACTGGGCTCATTTCCCTGGACATATTGCCCTATAAGTCCGGTCATATCTGCCGAATTCCATCCGGAAATCTCCGTCGATGCACTGAAAAGGTCATCCAAACGTTTTTCAAAGGCCTCTTCACCGCCGAAAAGATCCATAAGCCCCGAAACATCCTGCGGCACATGGAATGTGTATTGCCAGGAATTGGCTTCGGTATAGTGTACATTTACCTCATTCGGATCGAATGGAGTGAGCCAGATGCCATTAATACGGGGACGCATAAATCCCGTTGAGGGGTCGTAAATATTGCGGTAATACTTTGCGCGGCGAATATAGTCGTTGTAAATGGTGTCACGCCCGAGAAGATGTGCCATCTGGGCAATACACCAGTCGTCAACCGCATATTCGAGCGTTTTGGAGACAGATTCGTGCTCTTTTTCCGCCAGGACAAGACCATTGTTGATGTAAACGTCTATCCCGAATTCCGCTTTGCGCGAACTTTCCACCATAGCATCCAAAGCCGCATCTGCATCAAATCCCCCTATACCTTTGACGAAAGCATCTACAATCACCGGTACCGAATGGTATCCTATCATACAGTTGGTCTCATTGCCGGCCAGTTCCCATATCGGAAGTT
>JAGONS010000019.1 GCA_017992915.1 Bacteroidales bacterium
TCGACGCAGACCAGAAGCTGCTTGATTTCATCGACAACAAGGTAGGTAAAATCGCCAAGTACTACGAGGATATCGTGCGTACCGAAGTCAACCTCTCATTGCTTGCAGACCCACAAAACAAAAATGTAAAGGTCATCGTTTACATTCCGGGTACGGAAATTATCGTGGAAAAAAATGCCGACACTTTTGAGGAGGCCATCGTAAATTGCGTGGGAGTCCTCAAAGGCGCACTTGTATCCGCCAAGGAGAAACGGTTCAAATAAGATTTAGAAAAATAATATCGTCAGCTCTTCAGGGCTGATCCCGCAAAAATAGTCACCGGCTGCCACTTCATTGAGGCGGCCGGAAATTTTTTCAGGAGTATGCTCCACGCCGTACATCAGATTGCAGAATTCCTCCACGGGTTTGTTGAAAAAGAAGTCGCCCCTTATTTCCAGAGCGGAAATTTTTCCGGAGGAGACATCAAATGAGACTTCCACAACTCCTCCGGGAAACTTTACAACCTTATTTAGAGCATATTTAGGCGAAGCACCGAAATTCCATTCATCCCTGCGGTATCTTGACTTTGCCAGGGCATCAATCGAACGGATATCCTCTTCACTCCATCTGTAAGGAGTACATCCGCGTCCCACATAATCGGCCAGATAATCCATAAATGCAGATACATCCATCTTCCCAGCCAGATGCTCCGTAATGTTGGTCACTCTTGAACGGTGGGACTTAACTGCCTTTCCATCAAATTTCTCCGGACGCTCTTTCAGTGCCTGAGCCAGGGAATTCATCGAGGAACTGAAAAGCAGAGTACCGTGCTGCATCACACGCTCCTTTGAAAAGCACATCGCATTGCCGGAAAACTTTTTTCCATCAATCATCAAATCGTTGCGTCCTTCCAGATATGCCTCCACTCCGAGCGAGTGGAGTGCATCCACGATGGGTTTGGTAAATCTGCGGAACATTTCATTGCTCTCCTGACGGGAAATGCCGCTCTCGAAAAAAGAAAAATTGACATTGCCGAGGTCATGGAAAACCGCACCTCCTCCGCTCAATCTGCGTACCACGGGGATTCCATTAGTGGAAACCCATTCGGTGTCAATCTCGGCATAGGCGTTCTGGTTGCGGCCAACGATAATTGAGTCCGCATTTCGCCAGAGGCGAAAAACACTTTCACTGAAATCCTCGAGGAGATACTCTTCCGCAGCGAGATTCCAGTAAGGGTCGGTATTGGTATCGTGAATCAGGAGCATAATTTTCGTAAAATGATTTTGTATATGAGCCGGAACAGGTATGCAATTAATAGACCCAGCAGTGCACCGCCGATGATGTCTGCGGGATAGTGCTTGCCCACATAAATTCTGCTGTAGGATACCAGTGCAGCCCAAATGAATATTAAAATTGAGTAGATTCTTTTACGGATGATCAGTGATGAGAGAGCAGCAAAACAAAAGGTATTGCAGGCGTGCCCGGAGACGAATCCGTAAAGGGATCCATGGGGTTCGAGCATCCTGACACTATTCACCAGCAAGGGCTCTTCGCAGGGCCTCAGGCGGGCCACACTCTCTTTTATGAATACCGATATGTGCTCGCTGGCGAGGTATGCCAGCACAATAACCACCACCGCCAGCAGCGCTATTTTCCATTTTTTTGTAAAGAAAAGATAAACCAGAACACCTAGGTAGAGCGGTACCCATACCCAAACTTTTGAGAGGAAAATCATTATTGGATCAAAGAAATCCGAATGCCACCCGTTGAGAAGGGTGAACAATTTCATATCAATTTCGATCAATTTCTCCATCGGCATTCAGAATCTTCCAGAGCATATCCTTGAGTTGAGGTATCCCTTCGCCGGTGAGCGAAGAGATGAAAATGTATGGAATCTTTTTGGGGAGATGCTTCTTAATCTCCTTTTTGAGTTCCTCATCGAGCATATCGGACTTGGTGACAGCCAAAAGCCGTTCTTTATCCAGTAATTCCGGATTGTATTGTTTTAGCTCATTGAGCAATATTTCGTACTCTTCGGCGATATCCTTACTGTCAGCAGGTATCATGAAAAGCAGCATGGAGTTGCGTTCGATATGCCTGAGAAATCTAAGTCCAAGACCTCTGCCCTCGTGGGCTCCTTCTATGATGCCAGGAATATCGGCCATCACAAAGGACTTGTCGTCGTAATAATTTACGATGCCAAGGTTGGGCTCCAGAGTGGTAAATGCGTAATCGGCTATCTTGGGCTTTGCAGCTGACACCACGGAGAGGAGGGTAGATTTGCCTGCATTTGGAAATCCTACCAGTCCCACATCGGCCAGTATTTTCAGTTCTAGGACAAACCAGCCTTCAATGCCCTCTTCGCCAGGCTGGGCATAGCGGGGAGTCTGATTGGTGGGGCTTTTGAAGTGATCATTGCCCAGTCCGCCACGGCCGCCCTGTGCGAGAATTATCTCCTGACCGTCATCAATTATTTCAAATAGTATTTCGCCCGTCTCACCATCTTTGGCTACCGTGCCCAGGGGCACTTTGAGGATAACATCCTTACCATCAGCTCCCGTGCGTAGTTGCCCACTCCCGTCTCCTCCGTTTTCGGCTTTGATATGTTTGCGGTATTTGAGGTGAATCAGGGTCCATAGTTGCTTGTCTCCCCTTAATATTATATGTCCGCCTCTTCCTCCGTCTCCTCCGTCAGGCCCGCCCTTGGGTATATATTTCTCCCTGCGGAGGTGCGTGGAACCCTTGCCTCCGTGACCCGACTTGCAAAAGATGCGGACATAGTCTATAAAATTGGAGTTTTGATTTCTCATTATACTATCGTGAAAGCCTTTCGATAAGGAGAGATATCTTTGCGAAAATATCCTCAATCGTACCTTCCCCGTCAATTTCGTGGTATTTTTCCTGTTTCTTGTAATAATCGATTAAAGGCTCGGTTTTGGCGTGATAAGTGGTTATACGATTCCTTATTATATCATCTCTCATATCATCTTTGCGGTCTTCAATAAGAGCGCGGTGATGTATTCTCTCCATAACCGTTTCATCACTTATGATGATTGAGATCACACCGTTTACATCCATTCCCAGACCTTTAAGATAGGATTCGAAAGCGGATGCCTGTGTGGTCGTGCGGGGAAATCCGTCAAAAATAAAACCCGATGCATCCGGGTGGTGTGCAATTTCACTCTTGACCATTTTTAGAACTATTTCGTCCGGGACGAAGTTGCCGTCGTCAATAATGGCTTTGGCCATCCGTCCAAGCTCGGTGCCGGCTTTTATTTCTGCACGGAGAAGGTCTCCGGTGGATATATGTCTCAAATTATATTTCTCAACCATCAGCTTGGCTTGAGTGCCTTTTCCGGCGCCCGGCGGACCAAAAATGATAAAATGTTTCATAATAGATATGTCGTATATGATGTTTATAAGTTACTTGTCAAGAATGTAGATGTCTTTGCAGTTGCGTCCCAGCTGGTTATAGTCCAGACCGAATCCCACCAGGAAACGGTTTTCAACTTCCATGGCCACGTAGTCGAGAACCAGAGACTTGTCGTAAACTTCAGGCTTTAGCAGGAGCGTACATATCTTGATGTCGTTTGCTCCGGCTATGGTGAGTGTTTTGTGAATGTCGTAAATGGTGGTGCCGGTATCGACTATATCTTCCACGATGATCAGGTCTCTACCTTTTATGTCAGCGGTAAGTCCGAGAATTGTCTTTGTTTTGCCCGAAGAGAGCGTGCCTTCATAGGAGGCCAATCTGATGCTGGTAATCTCACAGGGGAACGTAATTCTTTTCATCAGTTCACCGGTAAACATTATCGATCCGTTGAGTACGCAGAGCAGGATTGGTGGCTTTTCCCGTCCGCGGTAATCATTGTTTAGTTTTTCAGCCACCACATCAATGGCTTTGGAAATTTCTTCGTAGCGGATGTAGGGTACAAAATATTTGTCGTGAAGTTTTATTCGTTCCATCTGTGAGATATTTATTTTGCAGAGGCAAATTTAATCATTATTTTTGGGACATTATACAAAATGAGACAATATGAAACCGCTTGTAAGTATTATAATGGGGAGTACCTCCGATATGCCTGTGATGAAACAGGCTGCGGAGTTTCTGGAAATGATGGAGATACCTTTCGAAATCAATGCTCTGTCGGCACATAGAGTTCCCCACAGGGTTATGGAGTTCGCAGAGGGCGCTGCAGAGCGTGGCGTCAAGGTAATCATTGCTGGTGCAGGTGGGGCCGCTCATTTGCCGGGGGTAATTGCGGCATATACTCCTCTTCCGGTGATAGGTGTTCCTATCAAGTCCTCCAATTCCATTGATGGCTGGGACTCTCTCCTTTCCATTCTTCAAATGCCTTCCGGCATCCCGGTGGCTACTGTGGCCCTGGATGGAGCAAAGAATGCAGCCATTCTTGCAGTACAGATGTTGGCGCTCTCCGATGATGAATTGATGGAGAAAGTAAAGGCTTTCAAAGCGGATCTTGCCTCCAAGATAACTAAAGCCAACGATGAGTTGGCTGAAATCAAGTATAAGTACAAGACAAATTGACCATGTAGTTTTGTTTTTCATAGTTTTTAATTTTTTCCGGATATGTGGCGAGAGATTGTGGGGTTGGAAAGAGCTCTGATTGCCATCGCCATAGCGTTGGCAATCTTTTTTTGTAGAGTATTGGATTGTGCTGCGCAACACCAGCTGCCGCACCAAATTATTTCGATAATCGAGGATATGGCTTCTTCAGGCGGGGAGGAGGCCGCACTTGAGCTCCAGCTCAGGTATGAGGAGATGCTCGCTTTTCCCCTTGAAATCAATATGCTTACCAGAAGGCAGATGGAGGAGTGTGGTCTGCTTTCTCCATTCCAGATTGAGAGTATTCTGGATTACCGAAAGGAGTATGGGGATATTCTTTCACTTTCGGAGCTCTCTCTGGTAGATGGTTTCGCTCCCGAAGCAATAGAATTGGTGAGACATTTCTTTCGGTTTTCCTCACTTCAAGCTATTGCATCTCCTTATGTGGAGGAGGGTTTCAGTCATCGTTTTTCTGCCAAAGTCCGTAAAAAATTGAAGTCGGAGGGCGTTTCGTTTACCTCAAAATATAAAATTGAATATGGCAGACGTATCAGTGCCGGCCTGACTCTCGACAGTGATGCAGGAGAAAAACTTACTCCTTACCATCATCCAGATTTCGTCTCTATGCATATGGCGTGGAGTCCGCGCGAAGTACCCCTCGATAAGAAAAAGATAAAATTCCGTAAAGTGGTACTTGGGGATTATGTAGCGAGATTTGGGCAGGGACTTGCATTGTGGAAGGCCTTTCCGGTCTCATTTTTCGGTACTCCGTCATCACTCAGCAAACGGGGCAGTGCCATTACTCCCTATACCTCCACGGATGAGTCAAATTTCCTGCGGGGAGCAGGGGCAACATTTGGTTCAAGGGAAATGGAATGTTCGCTCTTTGCCTCATACAACGGGGTCGATGCTCGGATAGTTGGTGACAGTTGCTATACCTCAATAATTACCGACGGACTGCACATTACGGATGTAGAACGGGCCACACGCAATAGTATGCACGAATATTTATTCGGCGGCCACTTCTCTTACGACTTTAGTCGTCTGCAGTTGGGGGTTACCGCTCTTTGTTATGGCTACGACAAGTGTAATGCACGTCGTATTAGGGAATACAACAGATACCAGATGTATGACGGTATATGGGGCAATCTGGCTCTGGATATCTACTCATCCTGGCGTAGTTTTCGATTTTTTGCCGAGGTTGCCATCGACTTACGTCCGGCAGCGGCGCTGCTCTGCGGACTCTCCTGGAATCCCGATTACTCGCTGGAAATGGCCTTGATGCTACGTGCTTACGGTAAGGGATATACAGCCACCCACGCTGCTGCATATTCCACCCTCTCCGGTTGTTACAATCAGTACGGTACTACTGCCAGTATAAAATATATTCCCTCAAGAGGCTGGACGATGCATCTCTCGGCGGAGTATAGTGCCTATCCCTGGTCGAGATACCGGATTGATGGACCATCGTGGGATTCCAGGGCACGAATAGATATTCTTAAAGAGTCACAAAACGGTTCACAGCTCCAGATGCGTCTGGACTGGCGCCATAAAAGCGAGTCAGGATCTACTCTAAAAGGGCGATTGCATGCTAGAGCCACACTATCACAGTGCTGGACACTCTCGGCACGGATCGAGGGAGGCCTGAAGGGCTTTGCTACCTATGGGGAACTAGGATTTCGTACTATAGACCGAAGATGGGATATTTGTGCAAGGGGCACCTATTACAATACTGAAGACTGGAAGTCGAGGGTATACATATATGAGAGAGGGGTACCGCAATCTTTCTCCGTGGAGAATTATTACGGTAAGGGTTGGAGCTGGTATTTCCTGATGAAATGGTCGCCTGCGAAGTTTGCAGATTTATGGTTCAAATATTCGAAGAACTACTGTGCCTTCTTTATCTTGATTACCATTCCCGGATAGATCTTGGTGGATTGGGTAAATCCGTTCAGCTTGAGCAGTGAGCTGAGAGTTACGCCTGAAAATTTACCCGCAATGCCGGAAAGAGTATCATTTTTCTTGACTGTATAGGTGATATACCCATCTTTCGTAGAGGTTCCGGAAGTGCTGCCGGAGGTTTTCGTCGACGAACTCGATTTGGAAGATGCAGCGCTGCCTCCTATGCGGAGTTTTTGCCCCACACGGATCATATCGCCTCTAAGATTATTCCATCTCTTAATATTGGAGACTGTGGTGCGATATTTCCGTGCTATGCCACCCAATGTCTCGCCGGATCTTACGGTGTGGGTGATCATGCTCCCCTCTGTACCACCTCTCTCTTTAACCTTTTTGATAGCCACATCGCTGAAGAAGAGTGTGTCTTTGTAGGAATAAATCGACTCTTCATTGTTTACAAATTGCATCGTGTAGTTGTGCGGAAGTCTGAGGATATAGGTCTTTTCCCTTCCGGGAATGATATCGTGGAGATACTGGGGGTTAATCTGGCGGAGTTCTTCCACAGGTATGCCGATAACATCGGAAATTTGCTGAAAGTGCAGCATTCTGTTGACATGAATTGTGTCCACATGGGCGGGAAGTGAAGATTGTTGGGGTACTATGCCGTGCTCAGGGTAGTATTTCAAAGTATAGAGTGCGGCAAAGAAAATGGGAACATAACCACGCGTCTCTCTGGGAAGATAATTGTAAATTTCCCAAAAGTCGGTTTTTCCGCCTGATCGGCGTATAGCCTTGAGCACATTGCCGGCGCCACAGTTATAGGAGGCTATTGCAAGAGACCAGTCTCCAAAAATATTGTAGGAATCCCTGAGATACCTCGCCGCTGCATGGCAGGCTTTATAGGGATCGTATCTTTCATCTACGAATGAGGTCATATCCAGGTCATACAATCTTGCGGTGTAGTGCATGAACTGCCACATTCCTCTCGCTCTGGCCCTAGAAACGGCTTTTGGATTGAATGCGGACTCGATCATTGCCATTGCCTTGAGCTCCTTGGGAAGGTCGTACATATCGAATATTCCCTCTATTATCGGCAGATAATAGGTAGAAAGAGATATGATGTTGGCGGTTACCTTGGGCATCTTTTCAGTATAAAGGATGATGTTGTTTCTCACATAGTGGTTGAACTGGATAGGGATAAATGAGTTCAATCTGTTTAGCCTTTCAATGTAGACGGAATCGGGAATGGATGACTTTAGAGTGTCCCTTTCAAGCATCTCGAAGTCGGGGTTGAATGCTTCGGCTTGCTTGTGTAAGTACCATACACTACGGAGCGAGTCGATGCTTTCAGGTGTATAAGTTTCCGGTTTAAACTCCACCTCAGCAGCAATCCCTTCTTCCACGTCCCCCGAAACAGGCACGGCAAGCAGATTGTATTCATACGCAAGGGAGTCGTAGGCATTCTGGAGCGAATCCAGTCTGCGTGTAAGATCCTCTATAATTTGTTTTCTGGATCTGATCTGTGCTCCCGCATCAGGCAGGAAACTGATTAGGGAAATGAGTAGAATAACAAAGGAAATTAAGGGTCTTGCTTTCATATACTTAAAAATTGAGAGTCATCTGAAGTCCGAATGAGGGTATCGGAGCATATGTTGGAGAATAATAGGGGGTGAGCGGCTCTATTATAGCCGGCTCAAATTGGAGTGTGGCAAGATTGTCACTTACATCGAAATCTGCCATATGTGCGAATACGTTGGCATCTATCACATTGAGTGCATATACCAGCACTAATGCTACGACCGAATAGTCCCGGAATCTTCTGTATGTGTCTCTGTACCACTCTGATTGGCTGGCTGTGATCTGGCCTATATAGCCGCTATGCGGGTCGTTATCCATCTTGCAGATATACCTGAAACGCTTATATTGTATGTCGTTTTGATGGAAAAAGTAGCCGCAGGCTATAAATCCGGTCCACCAGATAGGTATTTTCCAGTAATCGCCATTGTAGGCCTGTCCCAGACCGGGAAGAAGGGCCGAGTATATAGTGGATTTGGCTGCAACCGGTATTCTTACCTCGGTTTTATATGAGATTGTGGCATCCAGAAGCGACCCCCAGTAGGTAAGTCCTGCGCCAATGTACCCCAGATTGCGGTAGAGTTTGTATTTTTCGTCACCGGTCTGCTGGTATTTTATATTGTTCGAGATACCAGTGTAGATTCCTGCTCCTATGCCTCCATAGATAATAGGGACTTTCCACCATTGTTTATTGTAAATCTGGCCGGCACCTGGCACGATAGCTGTTCCTAGAAGCATATAGCCCGGCTTGAGCGTATCTCTGCCCATATAACCGCGTATGAGCGCCTTAATTGAGAAGCCTGCTGTGGTGTCAGCCTTGACGTCGCTTTCCGGATTGACCTGGGAGCCGGTTTGCATATTGGCACCTGGAGGTCCTCCCATTTTGCCCATGGTAACGTTGCCCGAGCGCTGAAACTGTGCCTCAGCGCTGAAATTGAAAATTATGAGCAAAAGTATGACGGAAAGATATCTCTTCACTATGCAATCTATAACTGTTTATCTTCGATTACCTTGAGGAAGGCATCGAGTTCGTTGTCGTTTTTGAAACGGACAATCATTGTGCCACCTCCGCTGCCGCTACGTTTAAAGGATATGCCCCTGTCAAAATATTTGCCGACTATATCGGCGAGGCGATAGTAGCTTTCGGGATAATTGTCCTTCTCTTGATTGCTCTTTCTTACAGGTGCAGGAGTATTGCTCTGTCGGACTTTTTCCTCGAGTTGGCGTACGTTGAGGTCCTTGCGTATTGTAAGTTCACATAGTTCTGTCTGGAGTTCTTGGTTTTCGAGCGAAAGCAGTGCCTTGGCGTGGCCCATGCTGATTTTGCCTGTCTTTACGGCTTTCTGGATCTCTACCGGAAGTTTGAGCAGGCGGAGATAATTGGCTACGGTTGCTCTCTTCTTACCGATTCGCGAGGACATTTCCTCCTGGGTGAGGTTGCATTCATCCATCAGACGCTGAAAGCCGAGCGCCGTCTCGATGGCATCAAGATCCTCTCTCTGAATGTTCTCCACGATGGCCATCTCGAGCATCAAGGTATCGTCGGCTTCACGGATATAAGCGGGGATTGTCTGAAGGCGGGCCAGCTTGGCTGCTCTGAAGCGTCTCTCACCGCTGATGATTTGGTATTGCGAGGGGCCGATCTTGCGTAATGTAAGGGGCTGAATAATCCCGAGGGTGCGAATTGAGTCCGCAAGCTCCAGCAGACCCTCTTCGTCAAACGAGAGGCGCGGCTGTGCGGGGTTTGGTACAATTTGGCTCAGAGGTACCTCACAGATGGATGCAGGATTGATCCTTTCGGAGGGAGGTGTTGGTCTGTATTCAGTATGTTGACGGATCTCACCGGTATCTCCCAGGAGTGCTCCGAGTCCTCTTCCTAACGCTTCTCTTTTTGCCATGATTGGTTCTTTTTAATTATTTCTTTGGCGAGCTCCAGATAGTTGGTTGCTCCTGGTGAGCCGACATCATATAGGATGGCGGGCTTACCAAAGGAGGGAGCTTCGCTCAACCTAATGTTCCTAACAATAATCGTGCTGAAAACCATTTCCTTGAAATGAGTCTTGACCTCTTCCACCACCTGGTTGTGCAAACGAAGGCGGCTGTCAAACATCGTGAAGAGAAATCCTTCTATGTTTAGATCGGGATTCAGGCGATTCTGTACGAGTTTGATGGTATTGAGTAGTTTGCCGAGTCCTTCGAGGGCAAAAAATTCAGGCTGTACAGGTATGATGACTGAATCGGCTGCTGTAAGTGCGTTTACAGTGATCAGGCCCAGTGAGGGAGCACAATCCAGGATAATATATTCGTAACGGTCACGAACCTTTACAAGGGCATTTTTTAGTACCGACTCACGGTTGTTGATGTTGAGCATCTCTATTTCTGCACCTACAAGGTTGATATGAGAGGTAATGAGATCGAGGTAATCCAGTTCAGTGGGCATAATGGTCTGCTCGATATCCTTTTGTCCGATAAGAACCTCGTAGAGGGTATTGGCTGAGTCGGAATCGGGGTTGAAATTAAGTCCCGAGGTAGTGTTGGCCTGAGGATCTGCGTCAATTAGTAAGGTTTTCCTCTCCAGTACTGCCATTGAGGCTGCGAGGTTAATAGCTGTGGTGGTTTTGCCCACTCCTCCTTTCTGATTGGCTATTGCGATAATTTTTCCCATATATGCTCTTAATTTATTCCAAATAAAAAGCAAATTTACAAATTCTTTTTCTTAGGAAAGGTATTTATGTTAAATTTGTCCGAAAATGATTTTTGAGCAAGTATGGCAGACACCTGGAAAGTGATTGTTAGTAGCATGTCGGGCGGAGGAAAAGCGAGCAGCGAATGGCCTGAAATAGCAGAACGCCTCGAAGCCAGAGGCATCGCATATTCGGTTTCTTTTACCAAATACCGTTTCCACGCCCTGGAAATCGCAAAAGAAGCCCTGAAAGAAGGTATAAGGCATATTATAGTTATTGGTGGGGACGGGGCATTGCACGAAGTTCTCTCGGGCGTTATGTCACAAAGCGAAGTTCCTTCAAATCAGGTAACCTTGGCCATAATTCCCGTCGGCTCGGGCAATGACTGGGCTCGTCTGCATGAGATCCCCAAGGGGTATGATGATGTAACAGATGTCATTGCCAGAGGAAAGAGCGTGCTGCAGGATGTAGCAAAAGTCGAGTCCGTTATGGATGGTGCACCTTTTGTCTCGTATATGGTCAATATAGGGGGATTGGGTTTCGATGCCCAGGTCTGCCACAATTTTGACCTGGAAAAAAAGGAGGGCAAGGCGACAAGTGATGCTCTTTATTTAAAGTGCCTTCTAAAGGGGTTTATGGGATATGATGCGCGCAAGTTCCGCATAGTGACCGACGGTAATCTTTTCTATGAGGGCGATGTCTTCTCTGTTGCGATGGGTATAGGAAAATATTCCGGTGGTGGCATGATGCAGACCCCCGATGCTATTTTTGATGATGGGCTGATTGATCTGACTGTTATTAAAGATATTCCTAAATCAAAGATTTTACGCAAGATTCCCACTCTATTTACGGGGAAAATCCATGAGGTAAAAGAGGTCATTCAGACCCGGGCACGAGTTCTTGAAATTTCGGCTGACCCGGAGTCATTTGTAGAGGTAGACGGCGAGGCAGTTGGCTTCAGCCCCATCCGTGTAGAAGTAATTCCTGCCGCAATCAGAATCATTACAAATCTGTAATAGTTTATCAACATGAAGAATATTGTTGGAAAATCGAAAAAATTGCTGCCCTATCTGGTTGCAGCCGCTATTTTTATACTTCTAGCAGTAGTATACTGTCACCCTGTTCTTTCAGGTAAGGTGCTCAGACAGGGCGATATCTATCAATGGAAGGGGATGGCACAGGAAGTGTATGAATATTTTAATAAAACCGGTAATGTTTCAAAATGGAGCGGATCCATGTTTTCGGGTATGCCGGCTTACCAGATAGCAAACATTCCCCCGCAAAGCGGTTTTGCAGGATTTATGTTCAAGGTTTTGAACTTTATTTACGGACTTTTGCATCTCTTCTTTGATTCGGTACTTGGGATAATAATTGGGTATTTTATAGGATTCTTCATTTTAATACGCTCTTTTAATATAAACAAATGGCTTTCGATAGTTGGTTCCATCGCCATTACACTCTCTTCCTATTTCTTCATAATTATAGTGGCGGGGCATGAGACAAAGGCTCTGGCTCTCGGACTTATGGCTCCGGTGATAGCGGGTTTTTATCTCATATTTCGTAAGAAATACCTTTGGGGAGTTTGTCTGACCATGCTCTTTACTGCGTTGGGTTTCTATAAGCATCCCCAAATGTCGTATTATATTTTCATGATGATAGGAGTGCTGGCCATAGCGGAGATTTGGCAACATATCAAAGAGAAACGCTTCAAAGATATGGCAATCGCCATATCTCTATTCGTGCTTTCAGTGCTCATTGGTGCCGGTACAGGTTATGGCAACTATAAGTCCAATGCCGAATATATGACTGAGACCATGCGTGGAGGGCATTCGGAGCTTGTTAGAGAGGAGGCAGGAGCAACTTCTGCCAACGAATCTGGACTTAGTTTCGACTATGCCACCCAATGGAGTTATGGCATAGGTGAAACCTTTACCCTGATGATTCCCAATTTCAGGGGAGGGGCTTCCTCCTCGAAGATTGGTACTGACTCACGTTTTGCAGAGGCTCTCAAATCCAGGGGAGTTGATCCCCAAACGGTAAATTATTTCTCTTCAGCAGCTCCTACCTATTGGGGAGAACAGCCTTTTACTGCAGGACCGGTCTATGTGGGAGCTATAGTATGCCTGCTTTTTGTGCTCGGACTCTGCATTGTCAAGGGCCCTTATAAGTGGGGATTGTTGATTGCTACCCTCTTCTCGGTGCTTCTCTCCTGGGGTCACAATTTTGAGTGGTTTTCCAAGCTCTTTTTCAGCTATTTTCCTCTCTACAGCAAGTTCAGGGCGGTATCTTCGATACTCGTGGTGGCGCAGATAGCGATGCCATTGCTCGGTTTTCTCGCATTGAAGGAAATCTTTGATAAAAGGGTAGATGCACGTAAACTCAAGAGGTCAATTCTGATCGCATTCGGTGTCACCGGCGGCGTTTCTCTATTTTTTGCACTTTTTGGCGGATTTATATTTAGTTTCACCTCTTCCGGAGATGCCTACATGGCTGCCCAATTCCCTGACTGGTTTATGGAGGCACTAACCGACCAGAGGGCTGCGATGTTTCGTAGTGACTGCTTCAGGTCTCTCGTATTCATTTTGCTTGCAGCACTTATTATCTTGCTCTTTGCAAAGCAAAAAATCAAACCGGCTCTTTTTACCCTCATTCTTGGAGTCTTGATTCTTGCTGATATGTGGCCGGTCAACAGGAGATACTTTAATGAAGATCATTTCGTCACCAACAAGGAGAACGACTCTTATTTCCAAAAATATGCTTATGAGGAGGAGATACTTAAGGATGCCGATCCCCATTTCAGGGTGTTGAATCTTACAACCAATACTTTCAACGAGTCCCGCACTTCATATTATCTAAAGTCCATAGGTGGCTATCATGCAGCCAAATTACGCAGGTACCAAGATCTGATAGACGAGCACCTCACACAGATGAATATGAAGGTGATCAATATGCTCAACACCAAGTATATCATTATTGAGCAGGATGGATCCCCAGTACCGATGTTTAATGAGGAGCATCTGGGTAATGCCTGGTTTGTGGATGAGATAATCCTGGCTGAAACTCCCAATCAGGAGAGCGATGCGCTTAGAGTCATTGACCCCGCAACTATTGCTGTAACTGACAGAAAATTTGCTGATTTTGTCATTAACCCTAAAACACCTGCTGATCCTTCCGCTAGCATCGAACTAACTTCCTATGCCCCCGATGTGCTGACTTATAAGAGTAATTGTACGTACGACAAAATTGCAGTCTTCTCGGAAATTTATTATCCCTACGGTTGGAAGGCCTACATTGATGGTACCCCGGTGGACCACTTCCGCGTAAACTACCTTCTCAGAGCCCTCAATATCCCTGCAGGCAAGCATGATATTCGTTTTGAGTTCCAGCCCGATTCGGTGATGAAAGGCAATATGATCTCAGCGGTATTCACTTTTGTAATGGTGACTATTATTGTTGCTTCGATAGTGTTTTCTTGTTTGAGAAGTTATAGAAAAAGAGAATAAATAGAGCAATTCCAATGGGAGTAATAATCAGACAGAGTTTTAAAGGAACGTTGGCAAACTATCTTGGTGTTGCCATTGGTTTCTTTACCACTTTTTTCGTTCTGGTACGTTATCTTACTCCCGAAGAGATTGGTTTGACAAGAGTAATATTGGATGCGGCGGTTTTGCTTGCCGGTCTTTCACAATTGGGTACAGGTTCATCCACGATGAGGTTTTTTCCCTATTTTAAGGATGAAAAAAATAAAGACAACGGTTTCTTTTTCTGGACCTTGATTATTCCGCTGGTTGGTTTTGTCATCTTCACTCTCTTGTTCTTTCTATTCAAGCAACCGGTGTGTGACTTTTTCCAGGAAAAATCACCTTTATTTGTTGATTACTATCATTTGGTAGTCCCTATAGCATTCTGGATGCTTTATAACACAGTATTCGAATGCAATGCCAGTGTGTTGGAGAGAATCGCGGTGCCGCGTTTCATAAAAGAGGTAGGTTGCAGGATCTTTTTGCTTGTTCTATATCTTTTGTATGGATTCAAAGTAATAAGTTTTGAAAGCGTACTGGAAGGCTTTGCCATCATCTATTTTTTGTGCACATTATTAAATATCGGGTATCTTATATCATTGAAGAGAGTCTCCTTCAAACCCAATTTCAAATTTGTGACACCGCAAATCCGTAAAGACTTCACATTATATACGCTCTTTTTGGTAACGGCTGCCATTGCAGGTTTAATTACGCCCAGTATCAATACTTTTTTTGTAACAGCAAAGATGGGACTGGAATCAACGGGAGTTCTGACCATTGCGATATACATTGTAGCAATCATCGAGATGCCCTATAGGTCTCTCGGTGTTGTTTCACTCCCTTCGATATCGCAAGCCATGAAGGATGGGGATTTACAGCGCACAAATCAACTATGCAAGAGTGTTTCACTGCATCAGTTACTGATTTCGTCCTTCATTTTTATGGTGATATGGATGAATATAGACCTTTTCTTTGAGTTGCTTCCCAATGGAGCCAAATATTCCGGTGCAAAAATAGTTATTGCTATTCTTGGACTCTCCAGAATCCTCCATTCTTCGTTAAGTATCGCTACTTCTGCATTGGGTTTTTCCAAGCATTATTATTTCTCTCTTATCTACACTTTCATTTTGACTTTTACGGCGATTGTTTTGAACAACAAGTTGATTCCTATCTATGGAATTGATGGTGCAGCATGGGCTACTCTGATCTCCTATTTTGTAGCTTATATATTTCTTCTACCGTTTCTCTATTTTACCACGAAAGTCTCAATTCTTTCAAAAGGACAGATAGTAGTAGTTCTGATTTTTCTGATTATGCTGATAACTGAGATGTTTTGGAACAGGCTGTTTGAGATACCTTCTTCAATGGGATTGAAAATAACTTTCTACTTAGTAAAGACACTGGTCATCTGTTCTTTGGGAATAGTCGCTGTTTACTTAAATAATGTCTCAGAGGATATAAACAGAATTATCGATAAGGTATTAAGGAGGAAGTAGAACTATTCCTCTTCCAACGGCAACCGGTACTTGTTTCTGAATATTTTTCCCGATATCAATCTCATCGTTGAGACTGTGAGAAGCAGAAGTTTTTTTGAACCCAGAAGTTTTTGATAATTGACTCCGTGTGCTTTGAAACCGCCGATAGAAATCGAGTAGGTGGTGTAGTCAAAGTATTTGTACATCTGTTCTTCAAAGGTGGCTCTCTTGAAGTCCATAAAGTAGTATCCGAATTTCTGTATAAAAAGATTTTGCTTTGACTCGATGTCAGATGTGATAATTGGTATGATCTCCTCTTTGGTTTTCGGAATATGGCAGATATCTGCGTAATAGTAGAGAGATGCTCCGAGAAGAATTACGGGTTTATTCCAATACGCGGCCTCTATTCCCATAGTAGAACCGAATACCACAACCTTTTCGGCAGCATCCATAAGTGCGTAAGTGTCAATTCTGTCGGTAGCAGGGATGACATTGATATTGGAATATCGTTCACTCAATTTGTATAAGTCGGTATGGTATTTATAGCCAATCTTGGAAAGGTTTGGATGTACTCTGAGGTAAAAGTGATAATCCTTATTTCCCTTGAAGTGATCCAGAATGTATTTTAGACCTTCTAATTGTGAGTCAAAGAGAGCTAGTTTGTCAAAATCGCCGCCTACTGCGGCAAATTCATCCTCAGATGAATTGAATATGGCAATGTTGTGTTTGGAATCATCCCACTCTTCGGGAAGAAGCCCGAATTCCTGATGTGCAGTATAAACTTTATCTCCAGCACGTTTTTTCTCCCTTCTTTTGATAAAGAAAGAGTTTGCGATTGATATTTTCTCTTCTTCTTCCAGAGGGGAGTTATCCCACATGTCAGTAATAACTTTGTGTCTGTATTTTATGTTGTGGGGTAGATTATTCTCAAATATTACTTTGAATGACTTGTTGGGAATGTTGCTTGGGTGAACTTCCATTACATCTACGGGAACATTCAAATTGAGACAAGTATCATAAAGCACTCTTGTTTCCAGCAATCGTCCGTTGAAGAGCACAACCTTGTCGGGTTTTAAATCTGAAAGAAGTTTAAAAGATGCATCTGTCAAAATGCTCCCCTGGTCAAGCAGGTTATCAAAGTAGGGTTTGCTCTCTGAATTAATTTTGGGATAGAGATTCCTGGTGTTGTCAATATAAAATGACATTGCTGCCAATCCGATATTTGCATTACGGTAGACGATGTTTCGGAGTTCTTTAGATGAACCGTACTTCCATTCTGTGCCGGTATTCTGCGATGCTGCGTAATCGGCAAAACTAATCCTCTTTATATTCTTGTCAAGCACGGAAAGTGCTTTGGATGTCCATAATTCACAAGTTATACAAAGTCCCTTGTTGGCTTGTGGGTTGCCTGAACAACAGTTCATGATATGTTTGCCACATTTTTTGCCGCAAGTCAAAAAATAAACCTCATGACCCTCATTTGCCATCTTTTGAGCCTCATCACTGAGAACTCCATAAGCAATCTTATTGTATAATATGCAGGTTGAATAAAAGAGAATTTTCATATGGCTGCAATCAGAACCAAATCAAATCAAATCAAATGATATCCGGTATCTTTGTAATATTAATCACTGTTGATATGCCTTACCAGTTCGTTGGCCTTTTTGTAATCTTCGTTTTTACCAATATCTATCCAGTAGCCGGTGATGGGAAATCTGACAACCTTTAAACCACGTGAAATCAAAAGTTCAATCAGATCTGTAGCGTCAAAATAGTTATTGTCAGGAATTAGTGCTAGCATTTCTTTCTTTATCAGATAGATGCCGGCATTTGCATAGTAGTTGTAGGTGGGTTTTTCAGCAAGAGCCTTAATAGAATCTTTTTCAATTTCCAGAATTCCGTACGGAATGGATACAGAGTAGGGGATAGCTGCCACTGACATATCTGCTCCACTTTTTACGAAGTCGAGATAGAAATCTTCATAATTGATGTTGGTAAACAGATCAGAATTCATTACCAAAATGGTTTCGTTGTGGAGTTTGTTTACAAATTTGACCGATCCTATCGTTCCTAGAAATTTTGGCTCTCGAACTGTGTTGATTTTTACACCGTTTCTAGGCTTTGAAAAATGTTCTTCGATTTGCTCTTTAAGAT
>JAGONS010000020.1 GCA_017992915.1 Bacteroidales bacterium
AGGATAGACTCAGGTTCTACGCCCAAACTGTCAAGAAGACCATTCACTGACTGTACCATCATTGGAGGACCACACATGAAGTAGAGAATATCCTCGGGGGCTTCGTGATCCTTGAGATAGGTCTCATAGAGCACAGAGTGGACAAATCCCGGGACATAAGAGACCCCTGCCGCATCTGCCTCAGGATCAGGACGGTCAAGGGCAAGATGGAACTTGAAGTTGGGGAATTCTTTTTCAAGGGCCTTGTAGTCCTCAAGATAGAAAGCTTCTTTCAGGCTACGGGCACCGTAGAAGAAGTTGACCTTACGAGTAGTCTTCTCAGTCTTGAACAGATGCATTATGTGACTGCGCATTGGAGCCATACCTGCACCACCTCCGATAAATAGAAACTCCTGTTCAGCCGGAGCATCATCAGGAACGAAGAACTCTCCGTATGGCCCTGAGATCATCACCTTGTCGCCCGGTTTGAGTGAGAAAATATAGGAAGAGCAGACGCCAGGATTTACATTTTCAAACTTACCGGTTTCGCGGTTGATCGGAGGAGTGGCAATACGCACATTGAGTTTGATGATATTGCCCTCTGCAGGATAAGTGGCCATTGAGTAGGCTCTTAAACTCTCCTCCTTGTTGACCATCTTGAGGTCAAACATTCCCATCTTTTCCCAATCCTCGCGATACCTTTGATCTATTTCAAAATCACTATAGTTAATCGTCATATCGGGCACATCCACCTGAATGTAACCGCCGGAACGGAAGTTGAGATCCTCCCCTTCGGGAAGCTTGACACAGAATTCCTTGATAAAGGTAGCCACGTTGTCGTTTGAAACAACCTCGCACTCCCACTTCTTGACGCTGAGTGTGGATTCAGGCACTATAATCTTCAGGTTATCCTTTACCTTAACCTGACAACCGAGACGCCAGTGGTTCAATATCTGTTTGCGGGTAAAAAAGCCAACCTCAGTAGGGAGAATGGCACCGCCCCCTTCCAGCACCTGGCATTTACACTCTCCACAGGTACCCTTCGCTCCGCAGGCAGAGGGGAGAAAAATCTTCTCGTTGGCAAGAGTTGCCAGGAGAGAATCGCCCTGAGGAACGGCAATCTCCTTACTGCCGTTATTGATATCTATAATGACTTTGCCCGAAGGGGTAAGCTTTGCCTTAACATATAGTAATATAATTACAAGCGGCAAGATAAGAGCCAGAGCGGCAATAACGGTAATAATAAATACGTTTACATCCATACTTACTTCCTCCTACAATTTGATGCCCATGAAACTCATAAAAGCGATACCCATGAGACCGGTAATAATGAATGATATACCAAGACCCTTGAGGGGTTTCGGAACATTGGAATAAGCAAGTTTCTCCCTTATGGCTGCTATTGCCACTATAGCGATAAACCAACCGAATCCCGAACCTAGACCGAAAGAGAAGGCTTCACCCACATTTGCAAAGCCTCGCTCCTGCATAAAGAGCGAACCTCCTAAGATTGCACAGTTTACAGCAATCAGAGGAAGGAAAATACCCAATGAAGAGTAAAGTGCAGGGCTGAATTTTTCTACAACCATCTCCACGATCTGCACAATTGAGGCGATAACCGCAATAAATACTATATAACTGAGGAAACTCAGATCTATTGATGCATAATCAGGATTGATCCAGGTAAGAGCACCCGGTTCGAGCAGATACTTATTTAACCAATAGTTGATCGGAAGGGTTACAACAAGCACAAACAGCACCGCAATTCCAAGGCCGGTAGCTGTCTTCACGCTCTTTGAAACGGCAAGGTAAGAACACATTCCAAGGAAGAATGCGAACACCATATTGTCGACAAAAACCGACTTTACAAATAAATTAATGTATTCCATAATATTCCTCCTCTATTATTTTTCTTCCTGTAATTCTTTCTGAATCGCTCTCTGTACCCATATAATACCACCCACAATGATTAGCGCCATCGGAGGTAGGATTACGAGGCCGTTATTCTCATAGAAACCTCCGTTAGCCATATACCAGCTCTGAGGGATAATCTGGAAACCAAACAGGGTGCCTGAACCGAAAAGTTCACGTATGAATGCAATGATAACGAGAACCATACCATATCCCATACCATTGGCAAGACCATCAACAAGTGAAGGGAATGGCTTGTTGCCAAGTGCAAAGGCCTCAATACGCCCCATGATGATACAGTTGGTAATGATCAGACCAATATAGACCGAAAGCTGTTTACTCACATCGTATGCATAAGCCTTCAGGAACTCATCGACCAGAATCACAAACATCGCCACAATAACGAGCTGCACTATAATTCTTACACGATTTGGGATAGAATTACGTATTGAGGATACCAGCATACTGGAGAAGCCGGTAACGACTGTCACTGAGAGTGCCATCACAAAGGCACCCTTCAACTGGACTGTAACCGCAAGAGCAGAACAGATACCAAGCACCAGTACGGTGATCGGATTTGCCTTGAAAAAAGGATTTTTAAATATACTCTTATCCATAGTACCTCCTATTTGGTTTGATGTTCATGACCGTTCTGATTCCGGTTCCCCGTTTCGCCACTGCAATTTTCATCATTACATGACTCTTCCTCTCCACAGCACTCCTCAGAACCGATTGCAGCGCGTTTGATATTGAAGTAGGCTTGATATTCGTCAAGCCACATTGCGATGGCCAGCTCAAGAGACTGGCTGGTAATGGTACCGCCTGAAATGGCGTCAACTCCATTGGGATTATCTGCCTGCCCACCGCCCTTTACTATCGAAATAGATTTAAATTCACCCTCCTTGGAGAGTTTTTTGCCCACGAACTGGTTATAGAAAGGTGCATGTGCAATCTCTGCACCCAGGCCGGGGGTTTCTCCCTTATGGTCGAATACTGCTCCGTAAATGGTCTCAAAGTCATCCTCTACTGCAATATAGCCCCATATCGGACCCCAAAGACCGGCCCCATAGCAGGGAAAGATATTTAGTACCTTCTCACCGATTGTACAGACGAACACCGGAAGTTGCAATTGCTCACGGAATGCCCGGGCAGTCTCCGGAGTTTTGGCTGAAGCAATCTGTTTAATTATATTGTACTGTGCCTGAAGGTCGATTTCAAATGCCTCTCCCTCGATAACCTTACCCTCATAGTTGAGCACAAAGTCATTGGTCATATGCTCCGAATAGAGAACTTTGATATATTCACTCTTGTTCTTCCGTGCAGATACGTCCTCACCAAGTCTTGCAGCACGTAGAAGAGATTGCATTTTCTCCAGTGCTATATTTTCTTGCTGTTTCGGCTTGAGTGCCGTCGATGCAAAGGCAAGAACACCTGCCACTAACACCACCAGTATAGTGGTATAGAAGATCGTGTAGACATTGCTGTTGGTATTCAGTTTCATAATCTATACTGTTTTTGCCCTTTTTAATCTGCGTTTTATATTCCTGCCGACCACAATATGGTCGATCAGAGGTGCGAAGGTATTCATCAGGAGGATAGCGAGCATCATTCCCTCAGGATAACCGGGGTTGAAGAGTCTGATGATCACTGCAAGTACTCCGATTAAAAAACCGTAGATCCATTTGCCGAACTCCGTTTGTGCCGAAGTGACGGGATCTGTTGCCATAAATACCGCACCGAATGCGAAACCTCCCATAATCAGGTGGTACCAGGCGGGAATAGCCATCGCGCAATCATAGGATGGTGCGGCGAGATTGGCGATAAAGCCCATTACAAGACCACCGACAACCGTTGAGAGCATTATCTTCCAGCTGCCGATCCCTGTGTAGATCAGGAATGCGGCACCCAGAAGGATAGCCAACGTGGAGGTTTCACCTACCGAACCGGGGATGAAACCGAAGAACATATCGCTTACCGAATAGTGAAGTGAAGAAAGACCCTCTGAAGTCTGTGCAAGCGGGGTAGCACCGGAAAATCCATCTACACCTGCAACCCATACTTTGTCACCTGACATATGGCTGGGATATGCAAAAAATAGAAATGCCCTGGCCACCAGAGCCGGATTCCAGATATTCATACCTGTACCGCCGAAAATCTCCTTGCCGATAATTACGGCAAATGCCACTGCGAGAGCAAGCATCCATAAGGGAGTGGTGATGGGCACTATAAGCGGAATAATCATTCCGGTAACAAGGTAACCCTCATTAACTTCGTGGCCTCTGAGTTGCGCCGAAGCAAATTCGATACCCAGACCTACAATGTAGGAAACCAGATAGAGAGGGAGAATTTTAAGAAATCCGAACCATACCATCTCCCAAAACTCCATGCCTGCATTGGAAGCCAGGTCGTGCTGGTAGCCGATGTTGTAGATGCCGAAAAGCAGAGTAGGTACAAGTGCAATCATGACCGCTGTCATGACGCGCTTGAGGTCCACACTGTCCCTCACATGCACTCCGCTTCTCGTTACCCTGTTGGGGACGAAGAGAAAACTCTCAAAGGCCTCGAAAGTCGAGTAAAGGAAAGAGAGTTTGCCTCCTTTTTCGAAGGCAGGTTTAATCTTGTCTGTCAATTTTCTGAGTTTGCTCATGCTATACCTCCTTTTATGACATCTCTTTAATCATAAGGTCAATACCCTCGGAAACTATGGACTGAATCTCGATTTTGGAAGGACAAACAAACTCACAAAGAGCCACATCCTCTTCGATTATCTCGTAAATGCCGAGGTTTTCCATCTTCTCTATATCACCTGCCAGGATGGCTTTGAAGAGATAGACAGGATATATATCCATAGGAAGTACCTTGCCATAGACATCAGAGAGCACGAAAGCCCTCTCTCCGCCATTGGTGTTGGTATCCATATTGTATTTCTTCTGCGGCAACAGCCGGGAGAAGTAAGTACGCGAGAAGCTGAACTTCTTCAAACGGAAAGGTTTTATCCAGCCAAACATCTCGTAGTAGTTGCCTTCGGGAAGCACCGTCACAAGATTGTCGAAGAAACCGAGGAAACCTTCTCTGCCTACGGCTTTGCCTGAAAGCAAATCACCGCTGATAATGCGGATGTCGCCGTGGGCGAAATTGAAAAGGTCTGAAATCTGCTCCATGGAAACGCCTGCACAGCACTTCACGTATGAAGGATTTACTGCTTCCGGACCTGCAACTGCTATGGTGCGGCTCATGTCATAAACCCCTTTGCGGAATAATTTTCCGATAGCTGCGACCAAAAAAAGATCCACCGTCCAGAGAGTCTCGCCCTTGGAAATAGGGCTGATATGACTGATCTGTACTCCAACGTTGCCTGCCGGATGCGGACCTTTGAAGTAGTGATAAATGACACCTTCAAACTTGTTAAAACTGCCGGCCTCAGCATTGCTTGCGTCAAGAGAGAGATGAACACCACCTTCCGTAAGTTTGTCCAAAACCGTGAGACCTGCCTGAATAGCATCAAATTCACCCTCGAGTACATAATCAAGCTCGGCTGCAAGGGGTGCAGTGACCATTGCCGAAATGAAGATGGCTTTGGGAGTCACAGAGGGGTCGGCAATAGTGCCGTAAGGTCTCTGTTTGATGCAAGGCCAAAGACCGCTCTCAAGGAGGGTCTTGATGATACTTTCCCTGTCAATGAAAAAACCTGTCGGTACATCAAACTTCACTGCCGATCCGGAGTTGTCGGATTTGATCCTTACCTCAAGCAGTTTACGTTTGTCTCCACGGACAATTGCGTCAACCGTGCCGCTTACCGGAGATGTAAAAAGAATGTCGGGATTCTTCTTGTCAGCAAAGACCGGTGAACCTGCCTTAACGACGTCACCCTCCTTAACCAGCATTTTCGGGGTAAGATTCCGAAAATCAGTGGGCTTGAGGGCGACAATATCAGGAACAACTGTCATGGATATTTTGCGAAGGGCTGCCCCTTTTACAGGCAAATCCAACCCCTTCTTCAATCTGATTTGTTCTGACATTATTTAGTTTAGATTATTGATTTAACACTTAAGTATTTACGCGTTTGGCCGCAAAGATATGTATAAAAAACGATATTATATCCTTTGAAATACAATTTCTCAAGCTTATTTTTGCACAATCATCGGTTAATTATGAAAGGGCAGACAGAACAAATTTTTAAAGAGTTGAATCCGGCACAAAGGAAGGCCGTAAGCAATATAGAGGGACCTTCACTTATTGTTGCAGGCGCAGGATCCGGTAAGACCAGAGTGCTTACCTGCAGGATAGCGAATATCCTGGCTCATGGACACAATCCTTATCGGGTGCTCGCATTGACATTCACCAAAAAGGCCGCCGGCGAAATGAAGGAAAGAATAGCATTGATTGTGGGCGAAAGAAGCGCCGGAAGACTCTGGATGGGAACCTTTCACGCAATATTCATAAGATTTCTCAGGGAATATCATCAGGAACTCGGTTATCCGCGCGAATTCACCATATACGACAAGAATGACTCTAAAAATGCCATAAAACAGTGCATTAAAGAACTTCAACTCGATGACAAAATTTATAAGCCAGGGCAGATCCAATCCAGGATTTCTCTTGCCAAAAACAACCTCATAACGGTCAGCGGCTATTATGCAGATGCAGCCCTTATGGAAGCCGATGCCCTCTCTAGAAGAAGCCGTATCGCCGAGATATACGAACTTTACGTCAATAAGTGCAAAACTGCGGGGGCAATGGATTTTGACGATATTCTCCTCAATACCAACATCCTGCTGAAAAATTTCCCCGAAGCGAGAGATGCGATCTCCGCGAAATTCGACTACATACTGGTTGACGAATATCAGGATACCAACCATGCGCAATACATCATACTTAAAAAACTCGCGGAACCCCACGGAAATATCTGCGTGGTAGGAGATGATTCTCAGAGTATCTACGGATTCCGAGGAGCGAGAATAGAAAACATTCTCAAGTTCAAAAAAGACTACCCCGATGCAGCGGAGTACAAACTCGAACAGAACTACCGTTCCACAAAGATCATAGTCAGGGCGGCCAACAGCGTGATAGACAATAACAGCAACCGCCTTAGAAAAGAGTGCTTCTCGGAAGGAGAGGTAGGGGAAAAAATCGGTGTCATCAAGGCATTCACCGAGCAGGAAGAGGCTTACCTCACCGCATCCTCCATCATCAGCCGCATTTTTACCGATAAGGCGCAATACAGCGACTTTGCCATCCTTTATCGCACAAATGCCCAATCCAGGGCACTGGAGGAAGCTCTTCGCAAGAGAAACCTCCCTTACCGCATCTATTCCGGCCAATCCTTTTACGATCGCGCTGAGGTGAAGGATATGATGGCCTACTTTCGTTTGACGGTAAACAGGCGTGACGACGAGGCTTTCCGCAGAATAATCAACGTTCCCGCACGCGGAATTGGAAACACCTCTCTCGCCCGCTTAGCGGCTGCTGCCTTAGAAGCCGGCTCTTCACTTTACGAAGCCATATTTCTCCCTCCGGAAAAGCTTCTCGAAGTGGGACTCAAACCGGCAGCGGTAAATAAATTCCTAAACTTCGCGACTCTGATAGAGCCCATCCACCAGGAGTGGAGTACCACAGACGCCTTCACCATAGCACAGCGTATCGGCAATGATTCCGGCTACCTGGCTTCACTCAAAAACGACAATTCCCCCGAGGGAGTCTCCAGATTTGAAAATATTGAGGAGCTTTTCAACAGCATAAAGAGTTTCGTGGAGGAAGAGAGAGAGACAAGAGCAATGGAGAGCGACTTACCGGAAGGGGAGATAATCATCACTCTGAACGACTATATCGAAAATATCTCGTTGATGTCAGAGATCGATCGTGAGGATGAGGAGATGGAGGAGTCGGAGGTTGTAAACAAGATTACCTTAATGACGGTGCACTCATCCAAGGGACTGGAGTTTCCTTATGTCTATATAGCGGGTATGGAGGAGAACCTCTTCCCTACTGCGGGTCTGATTGGTGGTGACGTCGACATTGAAGAGGAGCGTCGGCTCTTCTATGTAGCTCTGACCAGGGCTCAAAAGTGCGCCACGATCAGTTTTGCACGAAATAGGATGCACTGGGGCAATCAGGTGAGCAATAAGGTCAGCCGCTTCGTCAGGGAAATCGACAGCAGATGTCTCGAAATGCCGATTGATGAGCAGCCGCGCACCCTATACACCAGAGAAGACTTCGTCACTGTTTCAGGTAAAGAGGGAGGCAGGAGTGGAAGCGAACAGAGCACTTCTTCCAGCCTTCGTAGATACGAGATATCCAAGTCTTTCACCCGTGAAAGTAAACATACACCTTCTGCAGGATTCCAGCCCTCGGCCATATATGATCTGGAAGTCGGACAGCGGGTTGAGCACGCAATTTTCGGCTTCGGCACCATCATTTCCCTTGACGGTAATGATGCTAATGCCAAAGCGATTGTAAAGTTTGATGACTCCGGAGAGAAAACTCTTCTGCTTAAATTTGCGAAACTTCGAATAGTCTGATTTTTTCTGAAATTCGTCAAACATTGAATATTTTTTTTACGTTTGGCACACACATTGCATATTATTATTTTGAAGTTTTTCATAGTTTAAGTTTAGGTTAAGTAATGCGGCTTGTTTCCAATCTGACGGAAATGAGCCGCATGAATTTTACACAGACCCTCTCACTATTCTGACATTTTTTTCTTATTTTTGAAATTCAGACAGACAATCTTTTTATTATGAATTTTAAAATGGCCATCAGGCGGAGTCTGGTTGCTTCAATACTCGCAATTGCCGCATCTTTAACCCTTACCGCGCAGCCAAAAGGCCTCTTTTCCATAGTCACATGCCCGGCAGAAAACACCTCAAAGGCTATGAATATCAGTTGGGGAGCAGATACCACAATCACAGAATGTATCATAGAGTATACTCTCGCACGAGATACACAGTGGGAAGAATCCCGCACAATGAAGGGCACAAGTCATTTATGTACGGTGTTTGACAAGGTCTATTCCAAAAAAGCTGATGGTACCGACTTTTATGAAGATGCGGTTTTCCTCAAGTATGAAGCAGCCCTCAAAGACCTGAAGCCCCGTCGTGAATACCAATATCGCATTGTCAGCGCCAGCTGCACCAGCGACGTTTATAAATTCAGAACCTCCGGCCGTAACCGCTGGAGTGCCTGCATCATTTCGGACTATCATGTCTATCCTCCGCTTCGCGAGCGTCTGGACAATGCAATGGCAATGATGAATAAGGTGCAGGAATATGACCCCGGATTTGACTGGGTACTACACTTGGGTGACATAATCGCCTGGGGTGGCAGTTATTCCTTCTGGCAGGAGATGTATGAAGAGGAGCATTTTAAGAATTATATGTGGGCAGGCGTAAATGGCAACCATGACAATATGTCACGCGGCTATATCAAGAACACCAACGAATATTTCAAAGAGGCCAATTTCTATCCCCGCAACGGCTACAAAGGAGAAGAGGGTGTCTGCTACTGGTTTTACTGGGGTGATGCTCTCTTTATAATGCTCAATAATGAAAGTATGAAAGATGAAGAAGGTTTGAGAGCTGCTCAGGAATGGGTTAAAGATGTTGTAAAAAATAATCCTGCAAGATACCGGGTGGTTTGTGAACATTACCAGTGGTTCTTCGGTGACAGTGGCAAAACATCGCAATACGGCAGATGGAGCGATCTGTTTGACGAACTTGGCATAGACCTGGCTCTGGCAGGCAATAACCATATCTATGTGCGCACCAATGCCATTTATCAGGGGAAAGAGAGAGATGGCAGAAAAGGCACTGTCTATATCCAGGCTCCCTCCTCGGACAATGAGCGCGGCGTTCCCACTCCCAATCCGCTGACGGAAAATTTGGACAAAATCCGTTTCCGCTGGAGCGAGGGTGAGAAAACCGTCGGAGCCATCCACCTCGATGTAAACAAAAAGAGGATGATGCTTACCCTTCTCGACCGCTACGGCAACATTCTCGACAAAGCGGAAGTAAAATCAAAAAAATAACAAAGGCACTTGCCTGAATCGTTTTTAAAAACCAACACAATGAAGAAAAGAACAAAGCGCATTATAACAATAGTAGTCGCTGTAATAATTGCTATCCCCATCATCTTTTTAGGACTATTATACTTCTATCAGGAAAAATTATTTTTCCATCCTGCTAAGTTGGAATCAAATTATGTCTTTGAGTTCGATCAAAATTTTGAAGAAATCACTATTCTATCCGATGATGGAGCTGCATTAAATGGTATTTTGTTCAAAGCAGATACCACAAAAGGATTGGTTTTCTACTTGCACGGGAATGCGGGTTCGTTACGTTCTTGTGAAAAAATGGCACAACTATGTACTAGCTTAAACTACGATATCTTCGTTCTGGATTATAGAGGATTTGGCAAAAGCGAGGGAAAAATAAAAAGTGAAAAACAACTCTATTCCGACATTCACATTGCTTACGATGAACTTAAAAAAAGGTATGATGAAAATGAAATTGTAATAGCAGGTTACTCAATCGGAACGGGATTAGCTTCGGAACTTGCCTCAAAAAATAATCCGAAACTGCTTATTTTAATAGCTCCTTATTACAGTTTTGAGGATTTGGTGTGCAATAGTTACTCTTTTCCGGCCTTCCTTTTAAGGTATAAAATGCCAACAAACGAATATCTGAAAAATGTCAGGGCTCCTGTGATCATTTTCCACGGAATGGAAGATAAAATAATCAACTACGACTCCTCTCTCAAATTAGAGGCTGAATTCAAGGAAGGCGACACACTTGTCACATTGGAAGATCAGGGACATATCAAGATAACATCCAACGAAAAATATAAAGCCGAAATAGCTAGAATCTTAGAATAAGGAGTGGCCAAAGTGTCCCTTTTTCTATTTCATTCTTATCCTGCGAGAAAGAGGATGGAGATTATTGGAGCGGCGGCCGAGATTTTTGACAAAGCCCAAAGGTGCGCCTTTAAAAGAGACCAAAAGATAGCCCTGAGGAACTTCAGTACCAAATGCGATATTGTCTCTGGAGAGAAATTTAAGGGCATCCTCCGGAGAGAGTTCCACTATAGGAAAAGCCTTTTTATTCAAAATCATGGAAAGCGCCAGATCGGCCTCCGGAATCATGTCACGCCCTTTCTGCATGGCAACGGCCACTCCGGAACGAATCACTCTGAGGGAAGACTCCAGTATCCTGATATCTGCTGCAAGAGCAGTCGGAAACGCCCTCCACAAATCTCCTTTTTGAGAAAATGTAAATTGTCCGTTAACCTGTGATATATAAGAGGCACAGGCCGGCACCTGATTCTTTTTATTTTCCGAAGTCCCGGCAGATGGAGAATAGTCACCGGTTTTACGCAACAAGGCTATGAAAAATCCCTCCCCTCTCTCTTCTCCGGGGAGGAACCGGCGTTGCTCAATGAGTTCGGCACCAAGCTCCGATACTATCCAAGCCACATTTTCATCATTTTCGAGAGTATTGAACGTACAGGTGGAATAGATGAAAAAACCGCCCTCACGAAGAGCAGGCCAGATATCCGAAACTATTCTTTTCTGCCTGGAGGCACAGAGACGGACATTATCCACAGACCACTCATGCACAGCATCAGCATCTTTACGGAACATTCCCTCTCCCGAACAGGGAGCATCCACCACGACAATATCAAAAAACGCATCCAGAGAGGAAAAATCCGCAGGATCATTGTTTGAAACCACGACATTCGGATATCCCCATTTTGCCACATTCTCAGCCAGGATTGAAGCCCTGCTGCGAATCACTTCATTTGAAAGCAAAATATCGTTGGGCCCGATAATCGAGAGAATATGGGTACTCTTGCCTCCGGGGGCTGCACACAGATCGAGAATGCGAAGTCCCGGCCTACCGGCCAACAACTGCGCTATTGCCCGTTCCAGCAGCACACCGGCGTACATTGAAGAAGCCTCCTGAACATAATAATATCCGGCGTGAAACAGGGGATCCAATGTAAATGATGGTCTGTTTTTGAGATATAATCCTTCAGGACACCACGGCACAACACCGTCAACATTGTCGGAAAAATGCTCTGCAAGCTTTTCAGAACTTATTTTTGCGGGATTTGCACGAACTGAGAGTGATGGCTCTCCGGAAAGAGCGGAGATGAGACGACGGGCGCGTTCCTCTCCGAAATGTGTTTCGAGACTATGGATAAAATCAACGGGGAACATCGAAAGAGGAGAATCCCTCCGGCATTTCACCGCTTGCAGCTTTTGCTATGCCGTCTGTAAGTTTGTCAACAAGATCCCGGAGCCTGCTTCCGATAAACATTTTCATCATAGTGTTGAGCTCTGCACGGAGCTCAATATGGAAGTAAGTGCGATTGTCATCCATGGGATCCATTATCATAGAGAAAAGAAAAGGGAATGGAGCCTGCCCATCCTGCTCGAAATCTATTCTCGAAAAAGGAGTCCTTCGGTGGACCCTCATTCCTATGTCAAAACCCTGCACCTTTGCCGAAATACTATCGGCATCGGCAGTCACCATCTCCTTTTTGTCTTCCGGAATGGCAGCCACAAAGTTGCGTAGATCGGAAAAAGCAGTATAGATCGAATAGGACGGCCTATCGATTATTACTGTTTTGCCACAAATTTCTTCCATAATACTATCTTCCCCAGGTATCGGGCTTGAATCTCCACTCAGCAAGCACCTCGAGATCTTCCTTCTTGATGTAACCCGATGCAACCGCCTCTTCGAGGAGTGCATCATAATTGGAGAGGGTATGCAATATCACATTTGCATCTTCAAACGCCTCGCGCGTCCGGTGGAAATTATATGAGAATATGGCTACAATGCCCTCGACAAATCCACCCTCTTTTGCAATGCATTCCGCAGCTGAAAGCGAACTCATACCGGTGGAGATAAGATCTTCAACGACAACCACATTGGCGCCTTTGGGAAGGTCTCCCTCGATGCGGGCTCCGGTACCGTGGTCCTTGGCCTTGGGTCTGATATAGATGAAGGGCAACCCTAAAGCATGCGCTACCAGAGCGCCGTATGCAATGGCACCCGTTGCCACGCCGGCAATAATATCCACGTCACTGAAATGCTCTTTAATGACCTCTACCAAATATCCGCATATCTCGGTACGTCTTTCCGGATAGGAGAGAATCTTGCGATTGTCACAATAAATGGGTGATTTCCAACCTGATGCCCAAGTAAAAGGCTCATCGGGCCTCAACTGTACCGCCTTAATTTCGAGTAGGTGGCGGGCAACTATTTTTTCAATATTTTCAATCATAATCTATTTTGGATTATCTTTGCAAAGGTAATAATATTATTCGTTAAAACGATGTATCGTATCCATTTTGAAAGCCGTAATATTACAGTATGCTCTTCGATCTCTGATGCTGAGGACGATACCTGTGCTCTTGTGCTCAGTGTCGGAGAAAAAGCGCAGCTAGAAGATATACCTCTGATGTTTGAGAAATCGCCGCTTATGCCCTCTCTCTACATACCCACCTCTGACAGAGAACGCGTTTGCAGCGAACTATGCTCGAAGTACCGTGTTGTCGAGGCAGCCGGAGGGGTGGTACGCGACAGTTCGGGACGAATACTGATGATATTTCGCGGAGGCAAATGGGGCCTTCCAAAGGGAAAATTGGAACCCGGAGAGAGCCGTCAGGAGTGCGCTCTGCGCGAAGTAGCCGAGGAGACCGGCATCCATCAACTTACCATCGGCAATCTTATATGCGTGACTCACCACACCTACACCAGAGGAGGCGAGCGCCTGCTCAAGCACACCTGGTGGTATGATATGAAATACGAAGGCATCTTATCCCCCTCCCCCATACCCCAGACCGAAGAAGATATTTCAATGGCCGAATGGGTAGCCGTGCAGGATATTCCTGCAAAATTATCGGGCAGTTATACCTCCATCAGAGAGGTATTCCGTCAGGCGGGAATTATCTGAGATCGGTGATTATTACATCTTCGGGCAAAGAATCCATCTCCAGAATGAAATGAGACTCTTCCCAGGGTGTCTCTCGACGTGATATCGAGTTCACCAGTACGGTATATACATATCCGTTAGCACCAATATGCACTATCTTAAAACTGCCATCCTTCTTTTGCTCGATGCTGGTGGATGCAAGCAACGATAAGGGATTCTCCAGAGGGTCTGAAGAGGAATAATCGGCGCTGCATATTACCAGTTCCTCACTCTTGGGGCTATAAAGCCACCTGGTGATACCGTCGGATATGATGGTGAGCATATCGCTGGTAAGGCGATAACTCATCTTCTGAATATCGAGAGTACCCTGCTGCTCCATCAGCAGACGACCGTCTGAAGAGTTGGCGGTCAATTCATATTGAAGCGACACACTGCCCATTTGAGAAATTTTATCCATGAGCAGACTGCTTCCCTGCCCCCACATGGCGCAGGAAATAAATAGAAGCGATAATGAAAGAATGATTCGTCTCATACCTCTATCCAATACAAACATCGTGCTAAATTCGGTCAAGAGTCTCGAGAATAATATCCAGAGTTGCAAGATCCGACACCAGAACATCTCTGGCCTTGCTGCCGCCGAAGGGTCCGACTATACCCGCAGCCTCGAGTTGGTCAATGATGCGTCCAGCACGGGCATATCCTATCTCGAGCTTACGCTGGATGAGTGAAGTGGAGCCTTGCTGAGACATCACCACTATCTTTGCGGCATCCTCAAACAGGGCATCGCGATTTTTGAGATTAACCCCATAGTCGTTTGCTGAGGAGGAATCCTCTTCGTCCGATACTTCGGGAAGATAGAATTCGTGATCATATCCATCCTGAGAACTGATCTCTCTTGTAACGGCAAGTATCTCGTGAGCATCTATAAAGGCACACTGTACGCGAACGATATCCTCACCCGGATACATCACCAGCATATCTCCTCTGCCGATGAGGCGGTTGGCGCCGGTTGTATCGAGAATGGTCCTCGAGTCGATGGATGCATTGACCTTATAGGCTATCCTCGAGTTGAAATTGGCTTTGATGGTACCGGTAATGATATCCGTAGTGGGCCTTTGGGTGGCAATCACCAGGTGAATACCCACCGCCCGAGCCTGCTGTGCAAGACGTGCAATGGGCTCCTCTATCTCTTTGCCGGCTGTAACGAGCAGGTCGGCAAACTCATCTATCACAACCACGATATAGGGTAAGAATTTATGTCCTTTTTGCGGGTTGAGACGTCGGTTGAGAAACTTTTTATTGTAATCCCTGATATGGCGTAAATCTGCCATTTTGAGCAGATCATAACGATCTTCCATCTCGATGCAGAGCGACTTGAGAGTGTTTACCACCTTGCGTGTATCCGTTATTATGGCCTCCGATTCGTCGGAAATCTTGGCCAGGAAATGTTTGTCGAGTTTGGAGTAAAGCGACAATTCCACTTTTTTGGGGTCCACCATTACAAACTTGAGCTCTGCCGGATGTTTGGTATAGAGAAGCGAAGTGATGATACAGTTGAGTCCGACGGATTTTCCCATACCGGTGGCACCGGCAATAAGCAGGTGCGGCATTTTTGCAAGGTCGAGGAAAAAGGGCTCATTGGTAACTGTAATACCCATCGCCAGCGGGAGCTCCATATTGGTATTCTGAAACTTGGGGTCGTTGAGAATGGACTTTAGCGGTACGATGGAGGGATTTTCATTGGCAACTTCGATGCCCACCGAGTCGATAAGGGTGACTACACGCACACCTTTTGCCCCGAGAGAGAGCGCAATATCCTCTTCACGGCTACGTACCTGGGATATCTTCATACCGTCTGCCAGATGTATCTTGTAGAGCGTAACCGTAGGGCCCATTTTTGCAGTAATGGCAACCACTTTAATCTTGTAGTGGCCGAGCACCGTCACAATCTTGGTTTTGTTCTTCTCGAGTTCCTCCATTGAGACGGTATGCCATTTATCCCTGTAGTCGTCCAATAGTGAGAGTGAAGGATGACGGTAGTCGGGCAAGTCAAGTCTGGGGTCGAAAAGACGGGATTTCTCCTCCTCGGTCAGATTTTTTATAAAATCGTGCTCCGAACCCTCTATCTTGATAATTACATCGTCGGGATTGTCACTCGCAGCCGTAATTTCAGGCTCGACGGTATCCTCGGGGAGGAAATCGGATTTAATCGGACCCTCTCCGGTTATGACAGGTGGCAATTCCTGCTCTTCCGAATCAGTAGCGGGGTCATCATCGAGAGCCTCTTCCTCCACTTCCGCACTCTCCGGATCCTCAATAACAGCGGGAATCTTCTCCCTACGGGGTCGGTTCGCCACAGCCCACATCAGGTCATCAAAACGCAATGCCACCTTCTTGCTGAGCATAACCAGCCAGAGCAGCAACAATATCATCAGCACACAACCGGTTCCGATATTGCCGAGCATCGAGATAAGCCAGGAAACTGCATGTCGGCCATAAGAGCCGCCAAGACCGTTGCCCAGAAAGAATTCATATTTGGTAAAACCCGATATATAGGCCAAAATAAGCGAAATGACGACCGCTCCAATGAGCGATACCATGAAGAGGCGCAGCAGATTGACCTTACGAAGTCTGAAACAGGCGACCGACACGGCTCCGAAAAAGAAAGGTATTGCAAAGGCTCCCAAACCGAATAACTTGGAGATCAGGAAATCGGCCCATACCAAACCCAATCTGCCTCCGGAATTGGAGGCCTCTTCAACAGTACCGGAGAGCACCTGGGGATCGCGCACCAAACTCTGATCTGAGGTCCAGGTAAATATATAGGAGACAAGCGCCACCACGGTAAAGATGGTAATCGCAAGGAAAATAAAACCGAGCAATATTCTCAACACACGGGCATCCGCACCGGAGAGCCAAGGTTCGCGGGGCTCTTTCGCTACTTTGCTCTTGTGGCTTTTTTTGTTTTTGGCTGATTTGGACTCTCTCATGGCTTCCTCGGGAGATCAGTTTTTCTTTTTCTTCTTGTTCCTCGATTTTTTGCCGAATCCGGATTTTGAGGTACCGGAAGCCATCACACCGGGACGATTGAATGTGGCATCGCTCGAGAGGGTGCTCAACTGAAGCCCTTCCGGTACTTTCAGACGACCCTCCGAGAGTTTCTCCATATCGCTGAAGATGGTTTCGTCTGCGACGGAATCTTTATTCCAGATGAGATACTGCTGTCTCATATAGTGTCCGAGAGTGCATATCATCTCTGTCTTGTCCTCGTCATCCTCCCGTGCAGCGATCAGGTTGATCATATTCTCGATATTGCGGCCGTAACAGGATGCCTTCATGGGTTTATCCTCGAAGTGTATCTTCTCCGGACGACTGAAGAATTCCTTTTTATCTGGCATCGGATAGGGAGAATCCACATCTATATCGAAATCCGCAATAATGTACATATGGTCCCAGAGTTTCTGTTTATAATCCGGAAAATCTTTCATCTGGGGGTTGAGTATTGCCATTATCTGAATGACGGCCCGTATCTGTTCGTTGCGTTTTTCACGATCGGGAATTTTCTTAACCTGCTCTATCATCTGCTGAACGTGCCTTCCATACTCGGGCAGGTGAAGTATGT
>JAGONS010000074.1 GCA_017992915.1 Bacteroidales bacterium
AACAGATGTCTCATATTCCAATGTTACAGGTGGTTTTGGGCTTCTAAGCGGCTGGAATGTCAAAGAAACCGACTGGATTTATCCAAAGAAAGATTAATGATAACAGAAAAAATATTATGGATTTTTTTAACTCATGCAGCGTTTTGATACTTTTTTGAATCTATATCATATATATACACAAACAACTAAATCACCATATTTGGCACTAATAAATAATAGCATTTTTAATGAAATTAAGATACTACATTGCCACACTATTGTTAACAGGTTTTATTCTTCGACCGGGTTGTAACAAATGCTGACGGAGAAACATATGATTACAACTATCACAGAAATATGATCTATGATTTTGCTGTGGCTCAATAACATCTTTGTATGATATTTAATTTAAGTAGTTATGAAAAAAAATAGAATTTTCCCGGTGCTACTTTTAGTAGCTGTGTTTTTAACATCTTGTGAGTGGATGTGGTGGATAAATCCGGGTCCGCCTGAACCTGAAAATCTGTTTCTCACCGGAGAGTGTCTGGGGAGTACTGAACTGATATACGTTCCATATTATGCTTCCAGGGATGATGATTATTTAGAAAAATGGAAATGTTTCCCTTTTGTATTTCATTTGGATACCGCAAACGTTCAGAGGTATAAAGAGCGTCCTCTCTTTAAATCCGATCCGGCCTTCCATATCCCATCTGATGAGCTGTTCAAGTCATTCGGTAAAAAGTCATTTGTAAAGTCGGACTTCTTTGATTCATTTGACAAAATAAGAGAAGGCAGAAGTTATTTTGAAATCACGACCATCTTATATGACGGCGGTCTCTCTTTGACTGCAGATGTGGATTTTGCCGGACACCCGGCAGGTGAAGAACTTGCCCCTTTTATTGTAAGTCATCCCAGTGTCAATCATCCCTCTAATTGGACAGGGGTTTGCCGGACAATCGAGCCTCTGCTTTCAGCTCCGGGCAATACGAAAGATAAATTGAGTCCAATTCTCGACATTCCTTTGGATTATGAATGCCTTTTGGAGTCCGGAATTGACATTGGTCTTCCTGTAGGTGATTACACACGCGTAGTTGAAAGGGTTACTTTCACTCTGAAGATCCCCGTTAGGGTAGTATGCTATTTACAATGGCTTGAAGATAAAGTCAGCAACCCCAACGCCCCGGTTCCCTACAAAGATGAAGTACTAACCTGTAAATTTTATACGGACATTGGTTTTAGATAGGAATGTTTGACTTAAGATAATTTTAAAAAACCTAATAAGTTTATTCACTCCTACTCTATTCTGCGATGAAAATAATATATTACTCTGCCATACTATTGTTCGCAGGTTTGCTATGCGCTTCCTGTGTCGAGACTATCTATCCGGAGTCGGTCGAGGAGGCACCGATAGTGGTCAATTCTGTTTTGGACACATCAGATACACAATCGCTTTATTTGGCCTTTTCCAGCAAAGTCAGTGAGGTTGAAGATTTCATAATAATTGATAATGCTGATGCGGTGTTGAGAGAAATCACTGCCGGCGATACTCTCACTGTCGCCACCTTTTCGTTTGAAAATGACGGTATGTGGAGAACCAGGTTTCGACCTGTCGGTGGTAAGGAATATCAACTGCTGATAGAGATTCCGGGACAAAAGAGAGTAACTGCAACTACCCGAATGCCCCAAAAAGTTCATATTATATATGGTATGGGCGCAGGTTACGGCCCGGTAGAGGAGCAAGAGTATCTCGCTTATGCATATCAGGTATTTATTACGCATAATACATTGTATTTGTCTATGTCGGGTAAGGATGACGAGGGGAATGTAAAAATTGCAAACAATATTGCAACCGACCATACATTTGCCGACCTTTTCAATATAACCGGAGATTATTATGCGCCTGATACTTCACAAGTCCGCGTTTGGTATACCGCCGTGGTCAACCGCCCTTTTCACAAGCGATTTATCAGAATACCCGATACTGACAAATATCTCAATCCAAACTACAATAGTGGCAAAGAAGAATATAAAGGCCAATTCACGGTTGCCACAAATGAAAAATCTATACGTAACCTTACTATTTTGCAGGTTTCTGATGAATTGGATGCTTATTATAAGGATGTTCTTACATATCAAAACAAATATGAAGTAATGGACAATTTGCTTATTGTGTATGATAGAGCTAATGTATACAATAATGTTACCAATGCCATAGGAATATTTGGCGCTTATAACAAATATATACTGCCATGGGCTCCATTGCCATGAAAAGAATATACTACATTGCCACACTATTTTTAATATTTATCGGCTGCGGAAGCCTCGCCGCTCAGGAGACCGTTCCCATAAGGGATACCATCAAGCAGTCCGTCATCGTAGACTCGAGGATAATGAGGCAGCAACAGGGATTGACCACCATTCAGATAGAGGCTATCAAAGGAATAATTTCCCCTGCCGGTGAGGGCGATGCTATCAAATTCATACAGACACTGCCGGGAGTCTCCACAGGTGCGGAAGGAACCTCCTCCTACTATGTGAGAGGAGGCAATTCCGGCAATAATGCCGTTACCCTGGATGGAGTCCCTATCTACGGCATAAGTCACCTCATGGGCATGACCTCCACAATTCCTGCGGAAATTGTAACTTCGGCCGACTATCGGGCAGGTGGTTTTGATGCGGAGTTCAACAATTTTACTTCATCCGTAGTCAATCTTAAGAGCAAAGGAGGAGGGTTTGTAAAGCCCGATTATTCAGCTTTCATCAACAATATTTTTGCGGGAGCTTCGGCCAATATTCCCCTCTCAAAGGAGAAGGCATCATTGCTCCTCTCAGGAAGATACTCCCCTTTCCAACTCGAGTACAAGGCATTGAAATCCTTTCTCCCGAAAGAAAAACTCCCATTTGATAAGCTGCAGACCAATATTTTCGACCTCTACGGAAAGTTTTCATACAGGATTGATGATGCTTCCCGATTTGAGTTCTTTCTGTTTGGAACTGAAGATAGCTACGGCTTTGGAAAGGAGGATTTGTCCAAGAATTATCTCAGATGGGGCAATATTGTGAGCAAGGCGACCTACAGTCGGATAATGAAGAGCGGCAGACTCTACGATGCCTCATTGGCTTACAACCGCTTTTCCTCCGGACAGAGACAGGAAGTCTATTTGGAGGGAACCTTGAATGAATTGGCAATCAAATCCGGTCTGAATGAGATTACATTGAACCTGAAAACAGAAAAGGAAAGGCGCGGTCATTCTTTTATTACAGGATTGAAGCTGATGTACTCCCTGAATGCCCCCGGATCATCAAAACTCTATGAGGGAGAAGGTCGTAATGTGGAAAAAGAGGCTTATGTGAGGAATCCGCATCATTCGATCCTGAATACTCTCTATTTCCAATACTCCACCACGGCCATAAGAAACTTCTTTTTTAAGCTATCGCTGAAAGCATCTCTCTACACTCCCGATCTCCAGTCGGAACTCCACACAGAAGGAGGGGTGTTGTTCAGACCCGAAGGAAGCCTCCTTGCAAGCTATATTTTCTCAAAATATCTCCAACTCGAAGCATCGGTGGACAGGACGGTGCAGTTCTATCACGTACTTGAAGGATTGCCGATAGGATGGTCGATGGACCTGATGGTCCCTGCCTGCAAAAAGAACAAGC
>JAGONS010000021.1 GCA_017992915.1 Bacteroidales bacterium
CTATTGACAAGATTGAGAAGGATTTCGGAAAGGGGACGATCATGAAGATGGGAGATCAGCCGAGTTTCGAAGTTTCTATTATTCCTACCGGCTCCATTGCTCTGGACAACGCCCTCGGCATCGGGGGGTACCCCCGCGGCAGGGTTATAGAGATTTATGGTCCTGAGGCCAGCGGAAAGACAACTCTGGCCATCCACGCGATTGCAGAGGCTCAGAAAGCCGGCGGAATAGCAGCCATCATTGATGCCGAGCATGCATTTGACCGTACTTATGCAATCAACCTCGGTGTAGATATCGACACGCTTTTGATATCACAGCCCGACAATGGGGAGCAGGCACTCGAAATTGCCGACAACCTCATCCGCTCCGGTGCCATCGACATAGTGGTCATAGACTCCGTCGCCGCTCTCACCCCCAAGGCTGAGATTGAAGGCGATATGGGCGACAATAAGGTAGGCCTCCAGGCCCGCCTGATGAGTCAGGCACTCCGCAAACTCACAGCCAACATTTCCAAGACCAACACCTGCTGTATTTTCATCAATCAGCTTCGCGAAAAGATAGGAATTATGTTCGGCAATCCGGAGACTACCACAGGTGGAAATGCACTTAAATTTTACGCTTCAGTCCGTGTTGATGTCCGCAAAATCACACAAATCAAAGATGGTGAAGAGGCTACCGGTAACCGCACACGTGCAAGGATCGTCAAAAACAAATTGGCTCCCCCTTTCCGCAAGGCAGAGTTTGACATCGTATTCGGAGAGGGTATTTCTCGTGTAGGTGAGATAGTTGACCTCGGCGTCGATTTTGATATAATCAAAAAGAGCGGTTCTTGGTTCAGTTATGGTGACCAGCGTCTTGCACAGGGACGTGATGCAGTCAAACGCCTACTCCAGGACAATCCCGAACTCTGTGACGAAATAGAGGGCAAGATCAGAGAGAAACTCAAAGAAGTAAAAGATTAATTGACCAATTGATGGGAAAGATTATTTTGACAGGAGACCGCCCTACCGGGCGTCTCCATATAGGACACTATGTGGGTTCGCTCCGCCGCAGGGTGGAGCTTCAGAACTCCGGCAAATATGATAAGATATTCATAATGATTGCGGATGCGCAGGCCCTTACGGACAATGCGGATAATCCCGACAAAATACGCGACAACATCATAGAAGTAGCCCTTGACTATATGTCGGCGGGTCTTGACCCTGAAAAGTCAGTCCTCTTCATACAGTCACAGATAAGTGAGCTCACCGAGTTGACATTCTACTATATGAACCTGGTGACCGTACAGCGTCTTCAGCGCAATCCCACCGTCAAGCAGGAAATACATTTCCGTGGCTATAGCGATAATGCCGAAGAGGCTGATAACAAGGCGGGGATTCCGGTAGGTTTTTTCTGCTATCCCATAAGCCAGGCTTCCGATATCACCGCGTTTAAGGCCGACATTGTGCCCGTAGGTGAAGACCAGATACCGATGATCGAGCAAGCACGCGAAATTGTGCGCAAATTCAACTCAACTTATGGAGAAACCCTTGTGGAGCCTCAGGCACTTCTACCCGATAATTCCGCCTGTATGCGTCTTCCGGGCACAGATGGAAAGTCCAAAATGAGCAAGTCACTGGGCAACTGCATCTATCTTGCGGACTCCGCAGAAGATGTATGGGAAAAGGTAAGGGGAATGTACACGGATCCTCTGCATATTCAGGTGTCGGATCCCGGCCATGTAGAGGGTAATACCGTGTTCACCTATCTGGATGCATTCTGCAAGGACGAACATTTTGAGAAGTATGGTGACTGTTTCCATGGGCGCAAAGTGAGCTTTGATTTTCACAATCTGGAAGAGGTCAAGGAGCAATACCGTAAGGGAGGTCTCGGGGATATGATGATCAAGACATTCCTCAACGCTGTGCTCAATGATGTTCTGGAGCCGATAAGACAGCGCCGTAAAGAGCTGGAGCAGAACATTCCCTATGTTTATGATGTTCTAAAAAAGGGCTCCGAGATAGCTCGAGCCGCAGCCGCAGAAACACTTGCGGATGTAAAACGTGCCATGCGCATCAATTATTTTGAAGACAAAGAGTTGATAGCAGCGCAGGCTGAGAAATATCGTTTATAGTATCGAGTTCTGAGTTCTGAGTTAGAAGTAAATTTAAAGTCCTGAGTTAATAGTAATTAGCCCAGGACTTTTTCTTTATACTCAATACTAATAATTAGCTTATGCAAGAGCCATTGAGCAGTTTTTCTTCCGGAGAGACGATACGCATTTTGCCGTCTTCCTGCTTGGCCATGAGGATCATGCCCTTGGATTCGATACCGCGGATTTTGCGTGGCTGAAGGTTGGCGAGAATACAGATTTGTTTGCCAATCATCTCTTCGGAAGTGTAGTATTCCGCGATACCTGATACAATGGTGCGGATGTCAAGGCCTGTATCGATGGTAAGTTTGAGAAGTTTATCGGTTTTGGGCACTCTTTCGGCTTCGAGGACAGTGGCAGTGCGAATATCCATTGCCTGGAACTCATCAAAAGTGCATTCTGCCTTAGCCGGAGCAATCACGGGCTCTTCCTGAGCAGATTTTTCTGCGGCAGCTGCTTCATTTGCAACCTTGGTTGCATTTAATTTTGCTATCTGAGCCTCAACCTGAGCATCCTCTATTTTGGCGAATAGCAACTCGGCCTTATTGAGTTTGTGACCTACGGGAAGAATTCCATCCTTTCCGAGCTCATCCCACGCCAATGCGGAATCAAGAGCTGCCACATTGAGAATATGGTTGAGCTTCTCTACCGAGAAAGGAAGGAAAGGTGCGAAGGCAATCGTCAGATTTGCACAGATCTGAAGCGACACATTGAGAATGGAGGCTGTACGCTCAAGATCACTCTTGGCCACCTTCCAGGGCTCAGTGTCTGCAAGATATTTGTTGCCCAAACGGGCAAGATTCATAGCTTCCTTAAGCGCTTCGCGGAATTTGTAATTTTCGAGATTATCCTCGATTGCTTTTCGGATATCCGGAATCTGAGATAGAGTTTCCCTATCTATCTGCTCCGGTTTTGCATTTGCCGGCACCTCACCGTTAAAATAGTTGTGTGTCAGCACGACGGCACGGTTGACGAAATTGCCGAAAATGGCCACCAATTCGCTATTATTGCGTGTCTGAAATTCTTTCCAGGTAAAATCATTGTCCTTGGTCTCCGGAGCATTGGCGCAAAGCGCATAACGCAGCACATCCTGCTGTCCCGGGAAATCCTCGAGATATTCGTGGAGCCATACAGCCCAGTTTTGAGAGGTGGATATCTTTTCACCTTCAAGATTGAGGAACTCATTGGCAGGAACGTTATCCGGAAGTATATAACCGTCTCCATAAGCCTTAAGCATGGAGGGGAAGACAATGCAATGGAATACTATGTTGTCCTTACCTATAAAATGCACAAGTTTGGTTTCCTTACTTTTCCACCATTTCTCCCATTCATCGGGAAGAAGTTCTATGGTATTGGATATATATCCGATAGGGGCATCAAACCAGACATAGAGCACCTTACCTTCAGCTCCTTCCACGGGAACTGGCACACCCCAGTCGAGGTCACGGCTCACGGCACGCGGCTGAAGACCGCCATCCAACCAGGATTTGCATTGTCCGTAAACATTGCTCTTCCACTCTTTATGACCTTCCAGGATCCACTCCTTGAGCCAGGGCTCATATTCGTCCAGCGGAAGATACCAATGCTTTGTCATCTTCTTAACCGGTTTGGCACCACTGATGGCCGAATGGGGATCGATCAATTCATCCGGACTCAGAGTGCTTCCACACTTCTCACACTGGTCACCGTAGGCTCCCTCAGCACCGCATTTGGAGCAGGTACCCACTATATATCTGTCCGCAAGGAAACATTTGGCCTCCTCATCATAATACTGCTCGCTCTCCCTCTCCACAAACTTGCCCTCATCATAGAGTTTCTTAAAAAATTCAGATGCAGTTTTGTAGTGAATCCTGGAACTGGTACGGGAATAGATGTCAAACTTAATCCCGAAATCGGCAAAAGAGTTTTTGATGATGCCGTGGTATTTGTCAACAATATCCTGGGGGGTACAACCCTCTTTTCTTGCCTTAATGGTGATGGGAACTCCGTGCTCATCGGAACCGCATACAAAGAGAGTCTCCCTACCGCGCATTCGGAGGTACCTTACATATATATCTGCAGGAACATAAACACCCGCAAGGTGACCGATATGAATGGGTCCGTTGGCATAAGGTAAAGCACAGGTTACGAGATTTCTTTTGTAATTGGCATTCATCATATTGAAATTTTTAAAATTGACCCGCAAAGGTAGTTAATTATTTGCAATCAGAGGCGGTTAAGCTCTCTGGCAAAGCGATTTTTCACCTGATTGAACATCTGAAGCTGCATCATCAAAGCATTCTGGCGTTCTAGGTCACCATTTGCTTCAGCAGTAGCTATCTCCTTGGTGAGATCCAGACAGGCCTGTTCGGTAATACGCAATTTATAGAGAATCATAGATTTTGGCACAGTAACACCAAGTATAGTCTCTTCGGGAGCAATAGACTTGCGATACTCTTTAACTGTCAGAGGATGAGTCTCCAAGAGCAACCCAAGAACCGTTTCGCGGAGCACATCATTCTTATGAACCGATAAAAAGCGTACAATCTGCTTCTGCTGCTCCTCGTGATCCACACTGCCGTCAAGCGTACCATATAAAGAATAAAACTCCTCATAAATCGAGCGATACAGAGGATTTTCAAACTCAAGTTCATCCTCACTGAGCGCAGAACGAATGTAGTCTGCAACCGTCACCCCTTCCCTCTTCTGCGCACCATATAACATATCCTCCACAAAATGTATCGGATAACAACCGAACTTGACCAGGTAATATACGAGCTCCCTCTCGGAAACATCCATAGGAGTATTACTACTATAAACATCTCCAATCAAAAGTTCTCCGGCCGGCTCATAATACTCTTCGGAGGGAGGCGGTGGCTGCTGTTCATAAACCGGTCTAAGGCGCTCAGACGAGGCCTCAGCTGCCTTGCGCTGCTCCATACGTTGCTTCTCTTCTCGCCGCTTCCGACGCAGGGAAGAAATCTCCTTGAAGAGCATCTCCGGTTTCTGATCATACTTTTTTGAGAGATTATCCACATAAAGATTTCTCAGGACCGGGTCCGAAACATAGGCAATAGTCTCTATCACATCCCTTATTGCCCTTGATTTACGAACCGGATCGGGTTCACTATCCACCAGAAGTCTGCATTTGTAGAAAATACAATCCTCCTCGTTATTTGCGATGAAATCCCGTATCTCATCTCCCGTATGAGCCATTGCAAAACTGTCCGGATCCTCACCTTCGGGAAGCAGCAGCACCCGAACATTCATGCCCTCTTCCAGAAGGAGATTGATATTCTTGAGTGAAGCGTTGATACCTGCCTCATCATTATCATAAATAATTGTCACATCAGGAGAAAAACGCTTTATAAGGCGAATCTGGCCGGACGTCAGCGCAGTACCACAAGGTGCCACCACATTTGTGATTCCCGCCTGATGCATGGAAATGACATCGGTGTATCCCTCCACCAAATAACACTTTTTCTCTTTGGCAATGGCGGATTTGGCAAAGAAGATACCATATACGGCATCACTCTTTTTGTATATTTCGCTGTTTTCGCTATTTACATATTTGGGAACATTCTTATCCTTTTTCAGGGTACGGCCACCGAAAGCTATCACCCTACCGCTTATGGAATGGATGGGAAACATCACCCTGTCATAAAATCTGTCGCTCACCTGACCGTTTTCACGGGTAACGCAAAGGGTGGCTCCAACAAGATATTCCTCCTTATACCCCTCTTTGCGAGCAGCGTCAATAAGGGTGTCAGGATGGTGCGAAGCAAAGCCAAGGCCGAATTTCCGGATGGTATCATCATTATATCCCCTCTGTCTGAAGTAAGAGAGCCCTACAGTCCTTCCGAAATCGTTGTCCCAAAGCAGATTCTGATAGAATTTTTGTGCAAAGTCACTTACCACAAGAAGATTGTCATAGCGCTGGTTACGGGCTACCTCTTCCGGAGTAAGTTCCTTTTCCACCACCTCGATATTATACTTTGCAGCCAGATAGCGCAATGCTTCCGGATAACTCATGTGCTCATGCTCCATTACGAATGAGAGAGCATTGCCTCCTTTACCGCAGGAGAAGCATTTGAAGAGGTTTTTTGCCGAAGAAACCGCCATTGAGGGGTTTCTGTCGGGATGAAACGGACAGAGACCCCACCAGTTGGAGCCTTTCCGTCTCAGAGAGACGAAATCGCCTATTACCTCCTCGATCTTTATTGCGTCGAAGATTCTGTTTATGGTATCTCTATCAATCATAATAGGTTATCTACCGAGTATTCTGAGTTCCTCTTTGGTATAAAGCAGCTTGTCGAGCAGTGGTGAGAGCCACTCCGAGTCTCTGAAGAAATAGAGCAGCAGAGCCACAACTATCACCAGAGCAATAATTGCCACAACCACCCGGAGTCCCACACGTTTTTTGGAGGGTGCTAATACAAGATCAGGTTCATTTTCTGCCTCAGGCTCCTCAATAAACTCGTTATCTTCAATCGTTTCAGGGTCTATTACGGCAACCTCAACGGGTTCTGACTCGGTTTGAGGCTCTGGAGTGGGTTCTGGTTCGGCTTGAGTTTCAGTAGCGGATTCCTGTTTAGCTTCCGTATCGGATTCTGCTACAGGCTCCTCTGCAGGTGTCGGCTCTGATTCAAGTTCTTGTTCAGATATGGACGCAGATTCGGATTCCTGTTCAGAGATAGACTCGGATTCAGGTTCGGATGTAATTTCGGGCGCAGGTTCTGACTCAGACTCCGGTGTAGATTCTGGTTCCGGCGGAGCTTCCGGCACAAAGTCCGGATCCGGAGCTTTGACGGAGACAGGCTCAAAACCGATGCCATCAGGATAGATGTCCAGATCTTCATCTGCAACGAAAAAATATTCATTACAGGATGTGGCGTGCATGCGACCAAGCGAAGGCAAATCAACTGATTTTTCACTCTCCAGATCTGAGATGAAGGCTCTTATAAACATATCATACTCTTCGGCTACCTGTGCAGACGGCAAGCCGGAAACCTCCTCCATCTTATTGAGAAAAATATCCCTTTCAGCAACGGTAACTCCATCTTTACGAAAAGACATTCGTCTGTAGGGGGGATTAATCATTGTCCTGCAATCGGAGAAAGTAGCAGGCATCAACTCTGCCAGGAAATGGCCTATTCTGGGCACACCTACCCTGTCATTCTCAAGGATAAGCTCTTTAATTGTGCGTGAAAAAAGTGATATGTCCATCGTGAAAAAAGTGATATGTCCATATCTTGCAAAGTTAGTAACAATCAGCAATAAAAAAAACCGACTTTGAGAGTCGGTTTTAAAAAAATATCATTTTTCACTTCATTTATTTGCAATTCTGCTTAAACTTCTATAAATCAAGTCGATAGTTGATCTTTCCACCGGACTGCGATCGCAGTCGTAAATAAAGGTCTTAAGGATGGAAGACTGGCTTTCAGAGAGTTCGCTATCATAATGAAATGATATGACGGCACCCAGCAGATATGGATAGAAAGCAGTGTGGAAACTGTATGTCCCTGTCTGGTCAAGAGTAATTTCATCGATTTTATCTAGGACTGATTTGCTAAGTTCAACGATCTGCGCAGAGGTAAAGCATTCGTTGTCAACAGCCGATGCCATAACAAGCGAAAAAGAAGCAATTCCTCCTACGATACTTCCCTGTTTTCTATAATCTTTACTCTCCAATATAACAACAAAAGTGTCACCCCTATCACTGTATTTCACCTCTTTGTAGAGACGCAACATTTCTCTCGGAGCATCTTTGCGATTATGAAGTTCACGATATCCATTGAAAATGGTCATAACATAATGAATTCCATCCAGAAAAGAGAGGGTTGGACTACAATATGCTGTTACAATTCCGTTATATGGATAAACATAGCAGCATCTTACAAGGTTTTGGGTTGACATTGCAGAGAGCAAACGATTATCGATCTGGCACATTGCATATAACTCACTCGCACTCTTAGCCTCAAACCTATGCTCCCACCAATAGTAGAATGTACAGCCTTCTCCGGTCAGCCCCTCTCCACTTTTTTTCATCTCCCATGGTGGATAATCAAGCCAGTTTTTTTCGAAATAGGTAAATAGCGCTTCAAGGCCGGATGGAGTCTCTGTGTTTTCTTCAGGCTCGCAGCTTACAGCGCAGGCAATTGCTGTAACCGAAAACAGAAGAGCTAAGGTTCTTGACAAAATATTTCTCATAATTTTAGCGTATTGTAATTTCCCCATTACAAAATTATATAAAAAACTTCATGTTTACGCCGGTTACAATAAAAATCAAGACCACTTACCTATATTTATAGAAAGATTTGCTTAAATTTGCTTTATCTTAAAGAGCTATTGCAGTCAATTTGATCAACTCTTATTTTGCGTTGAAAGAGCGATACTCTAATGTAAAACTTACAGGCAGTTAGTTTTGTAGGTGTTTTCAAACCAAAGAAATGTCAAGTTTTTAAAAAAGTGATGAACGAAAATAATAAGATAATACTCTATCAAGACGATGACGAAATAACCCGTGTATCTGTACGCTTTGCAGATGAGGATTTGTGGCTAACACAAAATCAGTTAGCAGATATATACTGCACTACACGAGAAAATATTACAATGCATATTAGCAACATATATGCAGACAAGGAATTGTTGCCAAAGTCAACCAGTAAGGATTTCTTACTAGTTCGCCAAGAGGGGAAGCGACAGGTAAAACGCAACATAGCCCATTACAATTTAGATATGATTATCGCCTTAGGGTATCGTGTTCAGTCGCAAGTGGCCACCCGTTTTCGCCGTTGGGCAACACAACGACTTCACGAATATATCCAAAAGGGCTTTGCGATGGATGATGAGCGCCTAAAGCAGGGTGGCAATCGTTATTTCCGTGAGTTATTACAACGTATCAGGGATATCCGCAGTAGTGAACGCAATTTCTATCAGCAGGTAACTGATATATGCTACTGCTACTGACTATGATCCTCGCAGTGAAATGACGAAGTTATTCTTTGCTACGGTGCAGAACAAATTACACTATGCTGTACACGAAAATACGGCTTCTTTTGGATTTTGCCGAATTTCAAGCATTAGAAATGAACCCTATGACAATGAAAAATTGGATAGAAGCTCTCGATAATCAAATTATAATTCACAAACGAAATATTTTGGTTGGAAAGGGCAATGTGTCCCATAAGCAAGCAATTGAGAAAGCCGAAAAAGAGTTTGAAATATATCGCAAACGAGAAATGGAATTGCTTGAAAGCGACTTTGATAGAGAAATCAAGAAGTTAAAAAAATGATATCAATTCAGAGCAAAGTGACCACGAAGTGCTTCTGCGCTGCTTTGGTTCCCCTGGGAAACCATCAAAAGGAGGGGTAGATAATTTAGTTCTGAGTATGGAGTATTGAGTATTTAGTGCAGCAACTGGCATCACACAAAAGGGAGTGACTTATGTGTCACCCCCCTTTTTGTGCCCGGAACAGGGGTCGAACCTGCACAGCCTTACGGCCACTAGTCCCTGAAACTAGCGCGTCTACCAATTCCGCCATCCGGGCATTTTTAGTTTCAGGCTGCAAATATAATCAAATCTGCCAAATCCGTTATCAATTATTCATTTTTTAAAATTATTACACCATTTCGATTGTAATTATTTTGGTGATCAAAGAAAAATGTTCTACATTTGCAGTCCCAAAACTTTCCTCAATAGCTCAGTCGGTTAGAGCACCTGACTGTTAATCAGGGGGTCCTAGGTTCAAGTCCTAGTTGAGGAGCAGGGTAAAAACAGGAGGCCGGCGATCGCCGGCTTCCTTCGTATCAATATCTCTCATCCGGCAAGCCGGAGAATGCTACTTGGCTATAAATGCGAGAATCTCGCCCTTGACAACCTTATCACCATGGTTGGCACATACCATCACTATCTTGCCGTCAAAATTGGCCCTAATCTCCTCGAGACCATAAAAAGTCTGAACAAAGCATACGGGCTGACCTGCCTCCACTTTATCTCCTATATTGGGGTTTGAAGAAGCTTGAGCCACATCATACTGCCAGATAAGCTGTCCATTGACTGTTGCTTGTACAGGCACGGCGGTAGGAAATTTCTCGAGAATCTTTTCAACATCGAATTTAGGCATTTCAACAACCGGACGGGTAACGATAATAGGAGCACCCGCTTTGGCTCTGGCTGACTCAAGATCTCTCTCAAAACGCTCTTTGGCTATGCCACTCTTATAGTCGCGGTACTGTCTCTCATGCATTGCGAACTCAAAGAGTTCTTCATCATCCTGACCGCGGTCCCAACCCTCTTCTTCCATCATCTTCTCAAACATGGGCAGTTCATCGGGGAATTCATCCTGAGGATTTCCGGTATAGAATTCCAGACCTTTTTCTTTTACTATTTCAACGATTTCAGGCGCAAGTTTTCCTGGAAGGGTACCGGTCTTGCCCAGAATCATGTTCATCGTATCCTTATCGATGGTCTTCCACCTGGGCTCACCCTTGAGGGTGTGCATGAGGTTCATCAAAGCAGTATTCTTTACATACTGGCTGAAAGGAGTAACCAATGGAGGATAACCCAAACGAGGCCACACATATTCAACCTCCTGGAATAGAGCTACTGTGAGTTCATCGAGGGTAGCCTCTTTCTTGCCCTGATTTTTCAAAGACATGTTTATGGCTCCAAGGAAGCCCTGAAGGTCGGCCATCATGGATCCCATCATGCCACCCGGCAGACCACACCCCACAAGGAGTGACGAGCTCTGATAATTGGTGGGCTCGATGAAGTATCCAAGGAAATCGTCAATAAATGTCTGAGTGAGATGGCGTGCCTCCATATAGGCATCCATATTTATCTCCTTTACCAGAAATCCGGCATCCTTAAGCATCGCCTGGATAGTGATGACATCCGGGTGTATCTTACCCCAGGAAAGCGGCTCCATTGCAACATCAATGTACTCTGCACCGGCACGTGCTACTTCAAGCATGGAAGCCACAGAAAAACCGGGACCGGAGTGACCGTGATATTGTACTAAAATTTTAGGGTATTTTTTCTTGATCTCCGCAACGAGACGGCCAAGGAATACGGGACGGCCGATTCCTGCCATATCCTTCAGACATATCTCGTCACAACCATATTCCACAACCTTGTCAACTATACCCATATAATATTCAACTGTATGTACGGGTGAGTAAGTAATACTCAAAGCCACCTGCGAAATCATACCGGCCTTCTTTGCACCGATAACGGATCCCTTGAGGTTGCGGTGATCATTCAGACCACAGAAGGAACGGGCAATGTTGGTACCTTGTTTTACCTTCACTTTGTACATAAGCTCACGCACATCATTGGGAACAGGATTCATTCGGAGGGCGTTAAGACCTCGCTCAAGCATATGGGTCTGAATACCCGCTTTGTTGAAGGGGGCAGACCATTCGCGCACGGCACGATTAGGGTTTTCACCGAAAAGGAGGTTGACCTGCTCAAAAGCGCCGCCATTGGTCTCTATACGGTCGAAACATCCCATGTCAATGATAACGGGAGCAATTTGGTTCAACTGGTCAACCCTGGGAACATACTTACCCGAAGATTGCCACATATCTCTATACAACAGAGAGAATTTTATTTCACGAGCCATATGTTAATTTTTATTTTGAATATATATAAATAACTACAATTTTAACCGAATTGCGAATGTAAGCATTATTTCTTGAATTCACCCTTTCATAAAGTAAAAATCACAACTTTTTATATCTTTGCCCAACAATTCAAAAGGATATGGAAAACTTCGACCTCTATTTCGAAATATTCGCTGCAGCGATGGGCATTACATACGTAACACTGGAAGTGCTGCAAAAGCGCTCGATGTGGGTGATGCTTTTCATTACATCGATATGCTATGGCATAGTATATTTCATCACCGGACTTTATGCTATGATGGCACTGCAAATCTACTACATATATATGGCAGTCAGCACATTTATTAGCTGGGGCAGAAGCGCACGCGCTGAGGTGAAGGAAGATCAGAGCGGCACCGGCATTGAGATACGCAAACTCAATCCGCGCATTGCACTGATAAGTATCGGGGTCAGCGTTGTCGCTTTCACAGCGCTCGGATTCATATTCGGACTGACGGACAATCCCCGCCCCTGGGTGGATTCGGCTGCCGCAGTGCTAAGCATGCTCGCCACTTATTGGCTTTCGAAGAAATACATTGAGCAATGGTATGTATGGCTTGTATGCAATGCCATCTCCATTTGGCTCTACATTTCACAGGGAATGTGGCCCACAATGATTCTATATATTGCCTACACTATAATGTCAATAATAGGCCTGATCTTGTGGAAAAAGAAGGGAGTAAGGATTTCAGAATGACGTATTGCCTCTCTTGACTATTTTCGTTATTTTTGTCTTATATCAGAAATAAAATGACATGAGACGAATAATTGCATTTGCGACATGCATCGCAACCCTCTTTATTTCATTTTCCGCAGAAGCGGCAAAAGAGAAAAAATTGACACTCAATTCCCCCGACAATCGCACCGTCATTACTGTATCAATCGGTAAAGAGATCACCTGGTCGGTTATGCATGATGGCATTGAGGTCATCGCACCTTCAACCATTTCAATGGAAATCGAGAGCGCAGACGGCAGTAAAACCTTTATCTGGGGTGATGGCAGCAGACTTAGAAAGGTCAGTCGCACCACATCCGACCGCACAATCATCTCACCGGTATATAAGGCATCAAGCGTCAGAGAGCACTACAACCAGATGGAGATCTCCTTCCGTCAGGACTTCGGACTCGTCTTCAGAGCTTATGACGAAGGAGTGGCCTATCGTTTCTACGGAAACAAGCTCAAACAGGATGACAAGGTAAAAGCCGAACGGGCAGAGTTCAACTTCGGTAAAGAACGTACAGCTTACATTCCCTACAGCACCGGCAATCCCAACCCCTACCGGACATCATTTGAAAACAGATACGAAGTAACACATCTCAGCAGCTTCAACGATGATAAAATTGCCTTTTCGCCGCTACTGGTCTGCCTCGATGGCGGAGCCAAAGCCGTAATCACCGAATCGGACCTTGAGAGTTATCCCGGAATGTTTCTCGAAAAAAGCGGAGAACACTCACTTAGGGGTCGCTTTGCCCCCATTCCCTCAGCAATAGAGGTACATCCAACAAGATGCCAGGAGCGCCCCACCGCTTATAGCGACAATCTGGCAATAATCCGCAGCAATAGCAGCAAAAAAGCCCCGAGGCACTTCCCCTGGAGAATAATTGCAATTTCCGACAAGGACATAGAGCTTCCGGAAAATCATCTGGTATGGCTGCTTGCCTCCGAGAGTAGTATAAAGGATATTTCCTGGATCAAACCCGGCAAGGTAGCGTGGGATTGGTGGAATAATTGGGGAGTGACCGGAGTGGACTTCGAAGTGGGCATCAATACTGCGACCTACAAACACTATATAGACTTCGCCTCTGCCAACGGCATCGAATATGTTATACTGGATGAAGGATGGTCTCCCTCCAAGGATGGTGATATCATGAAGATAATCCCGGAAATAGATCTCGAGGAGCTCATCAGCTATGGTAAGGAGCGCAATGTGGATCTTATACTCTGGGCGGTTGCCTTTACTCTCGATAAAAAGCTCGAAGAGGCTTGCAAGCACTATTCTGAGATGGGTATCAAGGGATTTAAGGTAGATTTTATGGATAGGGATGATCAGGATGTGGTGGAGCTCAATTACCGCATTGCGGAGGTGGCGGCAAAATACAAGATGATTATCAATTTCCACGGTATGTATAAGCCGGCGGGCCTCAACCGCACCTGGCCCAATGTGATAAATTTCGAGGGAGTCTGGGGACTCGAGCAGATGAAGTGGAGCAAAGAGGATATGGTCTCTTACGATGTCACTTTCCCCTATATCAGGATGCTCTCCGGTCCGGTGGACTACACCCAAGGGGCTATGCGCAATGCCATTCGCCGCGACTATGTTCCAAATTACAATAATCCTATGAGCCAAGGAACACGCGCCCGCCAGGTTGCCGAATATATAATCTTCGATTCACCGCTAGTAATGCTTTGCGACAACCCTACCATCTATACCAAAGAGCAGGAAACCACAGATTTTATCACTTCGATTCCTACTGTGTGGGATGAAACCCGGGTGCTTCAGGGAGAGCTGGGCAAATATATAGTTACTGCCCGCCGTAGCGGTGGAATATGGTATATAGGCGGCATTACCGACTGGGAAGCGAGGGAGATCACACTCGATATGAGTTTTCTACTTAAAGGCGGCAAAAGCGCAGGAAAAGGCACTATAACCCTCTTCCGCGATGGACCCAACGCTCATCGCTCAGCCCACGACTATACAATTGACACTCTCAATGTAGTTGATTATATTGCTCGCAAAAGCACTCCCCTGATCATCCATCTGGCACCAGGTGGTGGCTTCGCAATGGTAGTGGAATAATATGGCTTAATGTGCCCCGGGATAGCGTTTTAAGGGAGTTTTTTGGCAAAAAGTACTTTTTTTTGCAAAATATTACTTTTATCCATACCTTTGCACCTCTTGATTCGCTAGCTCAGCAGGTAGAGCACATCCCTTTTAAGGATGGGGTCCTGGGTTCGAGCCCCAGGCGGATCACATAAATAGGCGGCCGTGGCCGCCTATTTATGTGATAGGTCGCTACGCTCCTTTTATACCCCTTCTCTCTCTACAATTTTTTCTTGCTCCCTCCTTAATTGTCATGTAGTTAATTTAACACAAAAATCTTATTTTTGTATCTTGTACATGAACCTGAAAATGAGATTAAAGTTTAAAAAATGACCAAACATCAAACCATTACTCACCCGCTTCGGCCTCTTTTTCAAGCCGATTCAAAAATTTTGATTTTGGGTTCTTTCCCCTCTGTCAAAACCAGAGAATACGGTTTCTTTTATGGGCATCCACAAAATCGTTTTTGGCCTTTGCTTGAGCGGATTTTTGGTGTTAGACTTAGTACGGATATTGAAGAGAGAAGAGCCTTTATTTTACAGCATCATCTCGCCTTATACGATGTCATATACCGGTGCGATATCATCGGCTCAAGTGATGCGAGCATTCAAAACGCAGTTCCCTCGGATTTAAGTCCCATTTTTAAAGAAGCGGATATAAAGCAAATTTTCTGCAACGGTGGGACTGCTTATAGATATTATAAAAAGTATCAGGAACGGCAAACCGGATATAAAGCTATCCAACTCCCCTCTACAAGTCCTGCCAATGCAAGATCTTCTATGGATGATTTGTATAACAGATGGAAAATAATTAAAGAATATTAATTAGAAATAATAAATACGATATGAATCATTATCCGGAATATGGTTTAATGCCAACGTTCTATCCGGAATAAAACAAAACAACGAAATAAAACCAATCATGAAAACAACAAAGAAAATCTTTATCATGCTCGCGCTGTTTGCTATGACAATAGCCGGAGCAACTTTCTGTGGCACCGCACAACAAAAAGTAAATGTTAAAACCCTATTTGATATGCTTCCTGAGGAAGCACTCCCAGAATATGTGTCGTTGGGGGAATTAAATCGGGATGAGTATATTTGTGAATGTGATTATGAAAACGGTTACCTGGAATTGGCCGGCGGCAACTATGCATGGCAAATGTGTTATTGGAATTTGAAGGATGGCCGGAAATTGGTTGCAACAAATGACCAAACTGACTTCGGCTCGACTATTCATATATTCTTTTATGAAAATGGACAACTCATAGAAGATGTAAACTACAAATTAGGCGATGAACAAACCTATGAATTGGAAGATCTTGTCGACATTTCGCAGCTTAGACCTGAGGTGCTTGAACAAGCAAAAGCTGCGTTTGAGACCGGAAATTATAAGCTCTATTTTGAGTTGCCACAAAAAGGAACTTCGTTAACATTATGGTTGAGCGTTTATTCGTTGATGGGAGAGCACTATGCAATTCCGGAAGAAGCTTTAAAGAAGGTTACTATAAAGTGGGAAAATGAGGAATGGGTAAGACAATAAAATATCAATGAAAACAAAACTGATTATTATGACATTAGCACTCCTCTCATCTCCCGGATGCACAAACGCACAGACAAAAGAATTGTCATCCGTGTCATACCACCGTTCCGGTATGCGTTTTGATGACTGTACCGATATTAGGGTTAAAAAAACTGCGGACACCTATACCCTGGTTTTTGAAACAGGTCGCGACGAGAACAATACGATAAGTTTTGAGATAGAGAAAAGCGACTTTGATGAGTTGGCAACTATTGTTTTCGGTATGAGTAAACCGCGCAAAGAACGTCATATTTATGTACGTGATTTAATGAAATCCCTTCAGGTATCATTTATTAAAAACGGCAAGACTTTTTACCGTAATTATTCTATCAATCAACGCAAAGACAGGAAAACTGCGGAATTGGAGGAACAAGCAGTTGATTTGATGTATAAGTGGATTGACAGGTACAAGAAACAATTCGAAATTCGCTTTAATTACAGCAAGGGCATTGCTACTCCTACTGAAATTTTCGCACATGCCAAACCTGCCGATCTGGTGGAAGATCTAGGCGTCTTTATAGAGCGTCTTGACCCACACCGTGATGAGCAATGTGGCGGAACAAATTACTATTCCCATCGTTGGCGTGCCTTAAAACCCGGTGTAGTTACCGTTTGGCTCCATGAATTGAGCTTAGGACACGACGACGTTAGTAATTTCCCAAAAGACTATGAACCCACCGCCTGCTACATCATCGATGAAAACCTGC
>JAGONS010000022.1 GCA_017992915.1 Bacteroidales bacterium
AACCTGATACTCATCTATTGAAGTATGTTTCAAAAAAATTAACGTTTCGCTCGAATTTTGTTACAAAATTCGGTACTTGCTTGTACTTTTTGTCTTCCAATTTTGTCAATGAACTGACGTCTCTTTTCAGAAACGGGCTGCAAATATAGAGACATTTTTTTAATTGGGCAAAAAAATGCTCAAAAAAGATTAATCTTTTATTTCTTCATAATCCACATCCTCTACAAGTTCTTTGGAAGGATCAACATAACTCTCCGAGAATTTTTCTTTTATCGCTTTGCGAATCTTGATTGTCGCGTAAAGTTCAAACAAACCATAACCCAGAAAACCCGCACCCAAAAGACGGAACATCAGAATCTGGGATTCGTGAGGATTGAAAACCAAGAATATGCCACAAAGAGCCACTATGCAGGGCAGCACATACATATACCACGGGATCGGAGTATGTTTATGCGCCGAGATGAATGTAACGATCTCACCTACACCGAAGATAACGAGAATGACCCCTAGCAGTACCAGTAAAAATCCCACGAACACATCGGGAATAACAATCAGTATTGTTCCGAAAATTACGCTCAGCACGGCATTCACTACGGAGAAACTGTCTTTAACCTTGTCGGTGGTACCTTGCGACTTTGCAGCCTTTCTACTGCTGATGAAATAGATGACAAGGGAAACACAGCCGATCACCAGAAAAAGTCCACCGATGATACGTACTATGACATCCTTCATCGTATCGGGCCAGATAAGCAGCACAAGACCCGCTACGATCCCAACCAAAGCCCTTAAATAACCATAGCTGGGATTGAAAAAACTTTTGAATGAATTCATTTACCTGTATGATATAACTTTTATCATTTAACTTCACACCAGCCACCCTTGACTGATGCATTTACTGTCTCATCGTACATCGCCTTGCAGATGATAGAAGGAAGATAGAACTTACCCTTGTAAGTAGCCGTTGCCCTGATGGTTATCTCTTTTGAAGCCGATTTTCCAAGGTTAAAGTAGGAATAAACCCTGTCATCACGGAAGTCCTGATAGAAATCAGTTGTACGGTCATTGGCAATCTCCCATCCGGAAGGGAATATCTGCGAGAGTATGAGATTAGTGTAATCCTCGGTTGCACTGGTGTTGGTAATGCGTGCCTTGATTACAAAATCAGTACCTTGCGCCAGAGAGAATGGATCTACGGCAGTGCCATTAGGCAATGAATAGCTGACTGAGAGGCGGAGTCCGTTGGAAAAGTCCGTTTCCTGGCCCTTTGCCGGAACTCCGGTTGAACTCATCACTATATAGGTAGGAGCATCTGTCTTGTTGGTGAACTCAAAGTCAATGCTTTCACCTTTTGCGACATCCAGTATACGGCGCGCTATACATTTGTCATCCTTGAGACTTATACTCTCTCTTCCCGCCTTTGCAGTGACATTGACTCCATTCTCAGAGTATTGTGCAGCATAGGCAGCCACTGCATTCAGAGCCCAGGCCGTACTTTGTGTGCTCATGAAGTGATTGCGGTCATTCAGTGATTTGGATAGAGTTTCTATGGACTTGAATGCCTCCTGTTTGTTGTTTGTAAGACGATATGCAATGGCTGAAACGGCCTTGAATCTGTCCTCACTTTCGAATGAATAGGAGAATCTGTCGATTTTGCCTGCAGGCCGGTTGGATACCTTTGAAATGATATTCTTTGCAACATCACTCTTCTTATCGGCGGCATAAGCCAGTGCGAGGAACCAGCCGGACTCCGTGTTCATATTATCCACCTCATTACGCATACGGTTCATATCACCTCGAGGAGCAGCACCTGAAAGCGTAAGAACGTAGGCCGCGTATGTTCGGTAAGGATAACCCTGTGATGTTGAAGAGGCCACATCTTTGACAAATGAAGTCATACCGCGCTTGAGCCAGGCAGGTACTGCATATCCCTTAGTCTCAGCTTCCACCAGGAAGTGAAGCGCATAAATGGTACCCCATATGTTTGCGGATGCATACGAAGAGGTATTTGGCCAGTAGGTCATTCCTCCATTATTTAGAGCATAAGAGGGAAGTTTGGTGATAGTCGCCTTTATATTGGTCTCACATTCGCTTTTCTGCTCATCACTCAGTGTCTGGACTGCTCCAAGATAGAGTTGGGGGAGGGCAGAGGAGACTATCTGCTCGATGCAGCCGTGAGGATATGTCACCAGGTAGTCGAGGCGATAGCTCAGATCTACAGGAGGAATTGAACTTGCCTCCACGAAAGCGGTATTCGTACCCTGTTTGCCTGCAAGCTCAAAGGTCACTTTTTGGCTCTTGCCACCTGCCAGCAGTATAGTCTTGGCATTGGTGGTGAGAGGGTTGGGATCCCTGACATCTATTTCTATCTTTTCCTCTGCATTATCAGCTGAGCATTTGGCCTTTGCAGTGATTTTGGCTATCCCCTCGGCAGATGAGGCCTTCACTTTAAAGAACGCCATCTGCTCACCCGCAGCCGTGAAGTTGAGTGTCTGAGATGAAGATCCGGATACATCTAGCAAATCGTTGGTCGAGAGCGAAACGGTTACTTTACCCAGATTGTTCTTCATCGCAAATACTGTAATAGGAATCTCTACCTCTTCATCGGTACCAATGACCCTGGGGAGAGTACTCTGTACCATCAACGGTTTGGTAACGGCAACGTTTTGCTCTGCAGAGCCTTGTGCTTTTCCGTCAGTAGCCACCACCATCACGCGGAGGTTGCCTATGTATGCAGGAAGAGTGATTTCGTGACTCTGTTTGCTTCTGGATTTGATGGTAAAGGGCCCAAGGAAAATTGATACGGGTTTGAACCTCTCAGCTTTATTGGCTGCCGCAATCTCCTCAACTTCCCCATCGCCTCCGATGGCAAACATCTGCTCCATTCTCGCACCATAGGCACCGATTACAAGATCGTAAAGGTCCCAGCTACGAACACCAAGAGCCTCGGTAGCATAGAAAGCACTCCATGGATTGGGGGTCTTGAATCTGGTAAGACTGAGCAATCCCTCATCCACTAAAGCTACAACATAGCTCATCGGGCGACCATCACGCTCACTTACAGTCAGTGTAACTTTGCTTTCAGGACGAATCTCATCAGCTATGCCGATACGGGGATTAAGATGAGTGGCATCATCCTCCACCACTATCCTCTGGATTCCGAACAAACGGATGGGAGCATCATTGACTGTGGTGTTATGAGGCTGAATCAGGGTAACTGAAGCATAGACATTAGGAGTCATTCCCCTCTCAATAGGGATGCGGATTGTGGTCTTGGTATCCGTACATGTCTGCCAGAAGGTCTTGAGTACGTTTTCTCCCTTTTCAAGGGAAACAAGTACCCTCGCGCCGGGTGCAGAAGGAATGGTGAGTTGTGCCTCCTCGCCCACACTGTATTTATCCTTATCCAGGGATGTAGCGAGACGAGTAGCCGATTCACTGCCGGCATCGGCACGCTTGTCATCACCTGTGTAAACTTGTGTAACATATGAGGTAGCGTGTCCGCCCTGAGGATCTTTCACTCTAATGAAATAGTATCCTGACTCCTCTGTAAATGACAACTGGAACGAACTCTCACCATTTACAATGGAAACCTTGAAAGTGCGATACGGTTTGTTATAGGAATCCTTGGAATATGAGGCCAGCTCACTGCCGGAAGAACCCCACCACCAACTCCAGCCCATCTTATAGACCTCAACCTCTGCATCAACACGACCTCTAACAGGATTGCCTCTGTAATCGACTGCAGCAAGTTTGATGGTATGTGTCTTGCTCTTGTCAAGATACAGATCACCCCAATAATCTTCCGTCTCGGGAACATTTATACCTAGGTATGTCTTATAGGGTGAAATAGTAGTAGTATAGGAGTCAATGCTGAAATCGCCGCTCTTTTCAAACACCCTCGTGGTAAAGACGGCCCTGAGCATACCGGGTTGCTCACCGATTCCGGTCAAACGATAATTGAAAGAGAGGCGTCCATCCTGATCGGTCCTGCCGGGGGTAAGATTATATGTGGCCTTATTAAAACTTCTGGAACGATCTTCAAATACGAAATTTTTATATTTGGCAAATTCCGTAAATCCGCGGAAACACTCTACATCAATTCTGGCCTCGAGATCTGCAGCCGCAGAGCCGACAAGCCATTTGACGGAGAGATCACCTCTAACTTCGTCAATGGGAACGATATCTTTTTCATCAAGCTGAAGGTCAATGAGAAGTTTGTTTGGCTTGACTGTCTCGATCCTGACGCTCTTTGAATAGGTCTGACCACCTGCGGTCACATCTACCTGCCAATGGCCCGTAGGATCGCTGTCAGCAGTCTGAAATCTGAATGAATACATTCCGTTAAAGCCGTTATTGTTGACAATTGAACGGATAATCTGCCCCTGAGGGTTTCTTAAAACAGCCGTAACCGGGTGGTCTGAAGGAAGTACTCCTTCGTCCAGCATTGAAACAAATGTGATATAGATGTCATCGCCGGGTCGCCAAACTCCTCTCTCTCCAAAAATAAAACCTTTCTGGCCTCCTGAAACGGAAGTGCCCCCGACATCAAAATTACTTACCGAAAGTGATGCTCCGTATGTAAGTTTGAGATAATTCTTGTCATTACCACTAGTTACCACAGCCGTATGGGGTTCATCGGAAAGTTTGATTTCGACTTTACCGTCACTACCTGTGGAGCCCTCGCCAATGACTTGATTGACATAATCGAACACTCTAACTTTAGCCCCTGATACGGGAGATGCATCGATGATATTTGTCACGAAGAAGGTATATGTACCTTTCCCTGACCCTTTTGCAATCACGGCAAGGTCGGAAGCGAGAATATTGACATGCCTCTCATCATAATCACTGTAAGAACCGAAATAATAATCGCTCTCGTAATAATCCGAGTCCTGCTCCACGAGAGGTTCTACTCCCTTGATGCCGATACGGTAAAGAGCACCCTTCTGGACATTGATAAGGTCGGTAATATTGAGACCGTAACTCGCCACTCCCTTGAGTTTGGCAGATGAAGGGTCAGCCAAAACCAAAACAGTGTCAACTACAACCTTGGCTACGCGACCCAGTATGTAATTGCTTTTTTCATCCAATCTTTCAGACTGGAGATACTGGAGCATGTTATTCTCGAAAATGCGGTGCACTCTCACCTGCACTTTGGCATAGTTTTGTGATTGGAAAAAGAGTTTGTTGCCGTTGGATGAAGGCAGCACCACCCCTTTAGTTGAGAATTTCACAAAAGGTTCCTTCTGAGGCACATCGAAGGTCTGTTCCCAGTCGAAACCAAGCTGTTCGCCTTTAGTGTTTTTTATGAGTTTACTGATATTGACCGTCTGCTGCTGCACATCCTCAACAGTAGGATATATGGTCAGTTTGTTCCTGTCGATAAGAAATCTGAGTTTTCCCGCTTTAGGGAGTTTGACCAGATTGGCCATAACCTGTTTTTTGTCGAGAGCCGAGGAGAATACTATCTCATAACGATAAGGGTCGAGGAAGGGTTCGGCACTGATTATCACAAACACTCCCTCGGCTGGAATGTTGAATGACCAGGAACCCATATCGTTGAACAACTCATATTTTCTGCTTACCGTAAATACGGACTGCTTTTTCTCAGGAATGATATCGTTGATGGAGAGCCTGTGAACAAGACCATCCTCCGCATGCTGCCAGGAAACCGGAAAATCTTTACTCAGGATGATACCTTTCTCTATATAATCATTGCCAACCGGATCTGAAGTTGTTATGACGATATCGAGATAATATTTGTCCTCCTCATCGGGATAAATGGTAATTCCGCCCACCTCATAGTGGATTTCAGGAGCCAAAGTCTTGAAATCATAACTGATCTTGCGGGATTTTTTCCCCACCAGCTTACCGGCATCTATCTGAATTTTGTACTCGGAATTGAACTCCAGCGGCTCTGCAAAAAATACAGCTGCTGTGCGTTCATCAATAAGTGATACGCTAAACTCCCTTTTGGGAGTAATCTGAACCAACTTTTTCAGTTCATCGGGCGTATTGTCGCCTACATTGATAACATAAGCATCAGGTACCGTGATGACAACGGGATCTGTAGTCCTTATTTCAGAAGAGACGGATAATGCGTAATCACCCTTGCTCTGATCACAGGAAACTGCAGAGAATAGGAGGATTGCCGCAAATGAGATAAAAGCAGTCAGTCGTTTCATATTTTTTCTGTTAATTGGGTTAATTGTTATATTTGCAAATGTACTGAAAATTCGTCTGCATTCTTATGCGAAAAAGCAAAAAGAAGAAAATAATTATAGCACTCGGCTGCGCCGCACTTATTGCGGCGCTTGTTGTAATCTACTTTCCCCGCCCGATTTTCCATAAGCCGGTAAGTGCATTGCTCGAAAGCTCTGATGGAAGATTGCTGGGAGCCAGAATTGCATCCGATGGACAGTGGCGATTTCCACAGATTGATACGGTACCCGACAAATTTGCCCGCTCCATCATTACATACGAAGATAAACGATTCAGATACCACCTGGGGGTGGACCCTCTCGCCATTGGACGGGCCATCGTGCTAAACATACGCAAACGAGATATCCGCAGTGGTGCCAGCACCATAACGATGCAAACCATACGCTTGAGCAGGGAAAATCGCCCCCGCACAGTTGGGGAAAAAATTATCGAAATGCTCCTGGCGGTGAGACTTGAACTGCGCTATTCCAAAACGAGAATCCTGGCGATGTATGCCTCCAATGCCCCTTTCGGAGGCAATGTGGTAGGACTTGAAGCAGCCTCCTGGCGCTATTTCGGCAGACCCGCCGGAGAACTCTCCTGGGCGGAGAGCGCCATGCTTGCAGTACTCCCCAACTCTCCCGCACTAATTCACCCCGGGAAAAACCGCGACATCCTCCTCGAAAAGAGAAACCGGCTGCTGGACAAAATGGCTGAAAAAGGTATAATAGATGCCACCGAATGTATACTCTCCAAAGAGGAGCCATTGCCCGACAAACCCTATCCTATGCCAGACATAGCATACCACTACCTGGAAACTCTTCGCAAAGAGGGTGGTGACCGCCGGTATTCCAGCGATATTGACAAAGGGCTCCAGGAACGCACCGAGGAGATTCTTCGCCGTCATATCGGACTTTTCGAAAGCAATCAGGTCTATAATATTGCAGCCCTTGTAATGGAAGTGAGCACCGGTCGCATCATCACATATTGTGGCAACCTAAACCCTGAAGGAAGCGGTGCAGGCCACGGAAGGGCTGTGGATGTGATACAAGCACCCCGCAGTAGCGGCAGCACTCTGAAACCTTTTCTTTACGCAGCGATGCTCGATGACGGAGAAATACTTCCTACGATGCTTGTACCGGACATTCCCTCACACTATAAAGATTTCACTCCGAGCAATTACAACCACACCTTTGACGGTGCAGTACCTGCAAACAGCATTATAAGGCGCTCGCTCAACGTACCCTCAGTGAGGCTGTTACAGGAGTATGGTGTAGAAAAATTCCTATTGCTCCTCAAAGAAATGGGATTTACCACTATCAACCGCAGTGCGGAAAACTACGGTCTGTCGCTAATTCTCGGAGGAGCAGAGATAAAGCTAATCGATCTGGTGCGCTCTTACCGCGATATGGCCGCTACACTCGCCGATTCTGAAGAGGGCCTCTCCCCTCTCTCTCCGGGAGCCATTTGGTGCACTTTCGACGCCCTCACCGGAGTCAGCAGACCCGAGGAGGAAGGGAGTTGGCAAAGTTTCAGTTCCTCACGAAAAGTGGCCTGGAAGACAGGCACCAGTTACGGCAATAGAGATGCCTGGAGTGTTGGTGTTACCCCCGAGTATGTTGTAGGTGTATGGGTGGGCAACTGCAATGGTGAGGGACGTCCCAATCTTACCGGTATCGGCTATGCTGCTCCGGTGATGTTTGAAATACTCTCCATTCTGCCTCCAACCGGATGGTTTGAAGTTCCAATACTCGACCTCGAGGAGGTTGCTGTCTGTCCCTTAAGCGGACATCCGGTATCAGACATCTGCTGTATCGGCACCGGTTTGACTCCCGATACGCTTTTGGTGCCTCCGCATGAACACAAACCCGATATCTGCCCCTATCACCGTCTGCTCCACCTGAGCGAGGACCAGAGATATATTGTCAACAGCGATTGTTATAGCACTGCTAAAATGGTTATACGCTCTTGGTTCGTGTTGCCTCCTTCACAGGAATGGTATTATATGGCCACACATCCGGACTACAAAAGACTGCCGCCTCTCCATCCCGATTTCGCATCCGGCGGAGGTTCATCGCGGAGCAAGATTGTGGAGATAATCTATCCCCAGGAGGGCATGACTTTGGCAGCGCCTCTCTCTCTTGACGGAAAGAGTCAGGGAGTGGTTTTCTCCGCGGCGCATGCCAGTCCATCTGCTACCCTATACTGGCACATTGACGATCGCTATATCGGCTCCACATCGAGCAACGAACACAAGATGCTGATCATCCCTGAACCCGGACAACACCGTCTGGTGGTGACCGACACTAACGGCAATAGTGCTTCCGTCCGGTTTGAAGGTGCGCAGGCCAATTGACAAAGCCTTTTTTCCATTATTTGTTGAATAATCCGAAAGAATGTCTATATTTGCAGTCCCTTCCGAACAAAGGGTATATGGTGGTAGTAGCTCAGTTGGTTAGAGCATCGGATTGTGGTTCCGAGGGTCGTGGGTTCGAATCCCATCTTCCACCCAACAAAAAAGCGACTTTTGAGTCGCTTTTTTTGTTGGGTGGGTCGCTTCGCTCTTATCTAAAGCCAATGTCTGTATAAAACTTACAGGTTAGTACTTCATCTTTGTAGGGAACCGGGGCGTTAGGGTTGCTGTGTTTATCCTCAAGCCATTGTAAATAATATACAACCCTGACGGGGATCTTCAGCGTGAATGTAACCCTTTCAACTACTCGGATGTAATCACCTACAGGAAGACCAATGTCAATTCGGGATTCCAAAAGGCATTCATAATCCAAAGGAATGTCAAGAATTGGACTCAATTTCTCTTTCGTATTGCCCGGAGCTGAAAGAAGAGGCTCGATTGTCCGGCAAACACCTGTCCAGGAAGAAGGATGATTGACACTGGGATGACTTACAATAAAAGGGGCAAGTTCTTCACCTGCCGGGTGTCCGGCAAAATCCACATCTGCAGTCAAAGAGAGACCGCCATTATATAAGAGTGTCGTGATTTCAAAATAACTTCTGCCTTCTCTTATTTTGTCAAATGAATCAAAGAAGTCCGACTTTACAAATGACTTTTTACCGAATGACTTAAACAACTCATCAGATGGGATATGGAAGGCCGGATCGGATTTAAAGAGAGGGCGGTCTTTATACCTCTGAACGTTTGCGGTATCCAAATGGAACACAAAAGGGAAACATTTCCATTCCTCTAAGTAATCATCATCCCTGGAAGCATAATATGGAACGTATACCAGTTCAGTACTCCCCAGACACTCTCCGGTGAGAAACAGATTTTCAGGTTCAGGCGGACCCGGATTTATCCACCACATCCACTCACAAGATGTTAAAAACACAACTACTAAAAGTAGTACCGGAAAAATTCTATTTTTTTTCATAACTAATGGTGCTTGACAGATTGTTTCATCAATATTTGCGTGTCAGCAAAGATGATTCCGATATTTATCTTGCAAATTTAAGAAAATCCATCAAATTTGCAATCATTAATCATATTTTTTTGCAACATCAAATTGATACAACTCTTCGGATATAGAATTAGCTTTAGATCCTACTAAGCCAATACCATTTTTGATGTTGGAGTGGACTTGGACAGGCTCTTGCAAAACAGAGTTATCAAAGGATTGACGGTATGACTTAAGATACTTGTAGTAGTTCTCATCAATTGTACAAAGGGAAATATCAAAGGTGAGAGGACCTTTGCTGACTTCAGGATTATGGTAAAAACCTAATGTCAACGGGTATTTCTCAATACCATTTATTGACCTGTCGTCGAAAAAGCCATAAGAGTAAGATCTCTTCGGTTCACCAAAAGCATCTATGATATAATCAAACTTTTCTGCGAATATTTTATCCTCATACTTTACATCTGCCCAATTCACAGGCCAATCAGGATGTTCAGGATAATATTCTGCACGCTTTTTAGCACTTACCCAATAATAATCATTACTGTTTTTATCATCACTGAAAGTTATCTGGAGTTTGCCATAGTATCCATTGCCATTTTCGTTCGGTACTAATGAAATTACTTTTACATCGGCTACCAACGTCGGATGAGGAACTGTCGTTGACCCGCTTGCAACCTCATCGAAATCGGGCAAGGATGCCTCTATGCGCACCTCATCACCACTATGTACAATTGCATCGGATTTGTAATACTCATCTCCGTCAACAGGTTGATGCGGTGGATTTCTGTCATATACTTTCAAATGCTCTATAAACTCTCCATTGATATATAGACTCACTGTGGCATCCTTCCTCCAATTTTGTATTGGAACATCATCAAGGAAGAAGACACTTTCACCTACACTTGCCAAAACCGGTTTGCCGGCTTCAGCCATTGAGTATAAAACCATATATTTCTCTTCAAGGCGATCAGGAAACTCTATATTGTTTTCACACGCACTAAATGATACTGTAACCAGAATCAACGTTAAAAATCTTATAATTTTATTCATAATTAATTATCTGAAGAGTGTTTAAAATTTATACGAGTAACTTACTGACGGAATAATGGGAAATATGGTCAGTTTCTTAAGTTTCTTCATTTCCGAATTCTTATCATCATATCCGGGGTATACCATAAAGGCGTTCATACTGTTGTACGCATTATAAATACTTATATTCCAGGTTCTTATACCGTGTTTTTTCTGTTTATGGAAATTTATTCCAAGATCAAGGCGATGATATGCGGGTAACCGGTAATTGTTACGGGATGGAATATATCCAATATTTTTGATTGTATATCCCATTGAGGCGTCATAAATAAAATCTTCAGGCATCTGAGGATATTGTTGCAGAGCGAGTGTTGCACAGTTACCACTATTAAAAACCCACGAAGCTGCGAAGTCTATGCGGTCAGAGAGTTTGTGTGAGACAGTGATGCTGATGTCGTGACGGCGGTCGTATTTCGAAGGGAAAGGCCGCCCATTATCAATAACCTGGCCTTCTCTATCAAATTGACGCATTGATTTAGACCAGGTATAACCTATCCAACCGGTAGTTCTGCCTATTGAACGTTGCACAAGGAATTCTGCACCGTATGACCAGCCACGCCCCATTGCCACTTTATCTTCCCATCCTATAGTGGTAGCCATCAACGAAGCGCCGTCGATATATTCTAATAGATTATCCATGGTCTTATAGTAACCCTCAATAGAGAAGTTGTATCCTGCCATATCATAAAATACTCCGGCAGAATATTGATGTGAGCTCATCGGTTTGATGCGCTCGGTCACGGGTACCCATAGGTCAGTCGGGAGACTAATTGAGTTGCTTGTCAAAAGGTGAACATATTGCGACATCTGTGCATAGCCCAACTTTAGTGACATCTTCTCTGTCAGAAGCACACGTGCGCTTAGTCGTGGCTGCACCGAATTGTAAAACTCCTTGCCGACAGCAAAGGCCGAGTAATGTAATCCGACATTTGCTTCGAATAGTTTACCAAGAGAAATTTTATACTCTACGTAAGCATTGATTTCGCTTGCGTTGATCTTCTTATCTCCATACATCTGCTCAACAATCTCAGTGGTGTCTTTTACTTGTCCATTCACACCCTCAATCGGAGTCTTGACTGTGATGCGATTTGAAGAGACATCCGGAGAGAATTTATGATAAATATATGCAGCACCAAAACGCACATTATGATCAGTAGCCGGGTTCCAACTGAAATCCACTTTAGCAGTAAGATCGTTTATACCGGAATTAGCCGTAACCAAAGATTCATATGAGTAGTTTTCGCTTGGATTTGGATATTCACCAATATCCTCGTATGACACTCCCATCTTGTTACGATAATGTGTGTAGTTAACTGATGCGTCCATAAACAGTCTTGGAGAGCATACATGGTTCCATCTTGCCGTTGCAAGCATATTTCCCCATTTCCAATTTACACCCATATATTCCTCCCAAGTTGCACCATCGGCGTAGGCGTAGTTGGCACGCATCTTTGCATGAAGTGCATCATCACCGGTATAGTAACTAAGAAAGAGTCTATCCCGGTCCGAGAACTTGTGATTAACCTTAGCATTAATATCGTAGAAGTTATAACCTGCATGTCCCTTCTCTTCACCTTTGCTTGTAATTTTTGTCGCAAAATACATTGCCGGAACTAAGATTGCATCTAAATAGGTACGGCGTGCTGAGAGATTAAAAGAGGTTTTTCCTTTAATTATCGGGCCTTCAACATTGATTTTTGAAGAGATTAGTCCAATACTGAAGTTGCCGTGATAATCGTACATATCACCATCGTTGGTACGCACGTCAATAACTGATGAAAGACGTGAGCCAAAGCGGGCCGGAAAGTTTCCTTTGAAAAGTGTAACGCTTTTGACGGCATCAGGATTAAATACAGAGAAGAATCCTAAAGCGTGATTTACATTATAAACGGGAACACCATCGAGTAAAAGTAAATTTTCATCCTGACCACCACCACGCACATATAGTCCTGCAGTGCCATCATTACCGGCCTGAACGCCGGGTAACAACTGAAGTGTTTTCAGCACATCCTGCTCTCCAAAAAGTGTAGGGGTGCTTTTAATTTGCAATATAGGAATGTCTACAGCACTAAGTTGTGAACTTCGAACCCCATGAAAACGAGACTCACCATAGACAACTGCTTCGTCAATAGAGTCCGGAGCTTCTTCCAAATAGAAATTTATTGTCGTATCTCGTTTAAGCTCAAAAGTAATCTGATTATTCTTATATCCCACATAGGAAGCTTCAATATTCACCTCTTTGGCAGGGAGTGTGATAGTGTAAAAACCATACTCATTTGTGGTTGTCCACTTTTTGCTATTCAGATCATAAATTGTAGCTCCAAGCAAAGTCTCGTGGCTGCGGGAATTAAAAACATAGCCGCTAATGGTGTACTGCTGTCCGTACACCTCTAAACTGAAAAAGAGACTCAGAAGAGCGAAAGCATAGAGTAAAACTGTTCTTTTAGAACTTGTCATATTGATTGTGATTATTCTTTAACTTTAAATGATTAGTTCTTACATGTCCGGTATAATCCGGACGGATTATTATAAAGTTTAACAATTAAAACAAAGTCGGTTCTACCGAACCGACTTTGTTTTAATATGGCGCATTTACTGCAAAAAATGTGCCAACTAAAAAAGATTTTTTAGTTGGCACATTTTTGTTTTGCAGGATGGTACTCCCGTGGGGAATCGAACCCCAACCGGAAGAACCGGAATCTTCAATTCTATCCATTAAACTACGGGAGTATTCTCATCTGCAAATGAGAATTACTCATTGCCTGCGAGTCTCTTGTAGGTGTTATAACGCCACTTTGCAAACTCCTCAGTCTTAGCGAAGAGCTCTGCGGCATTTTCAGGGAATGTAGCCAATAGTGAGGAGAAGCGTACCTCACCCTTGAGGAAATCCTGGAATTTGCTCCAATCCGGCTCCTTGCTATCGAGCGAGAAGGGATTCTTGCCTTCTGCCTCAAGAGTAGGATTGTAACGGTAAAGATGCCAGTAACCGCACTCAACTGCCCTCTTCTCCTCTCTCTGGCTCATACCCATACCGGCCTTGAGACCGTGGTTGATACAGGGAGCATAGGCAATGATCAGTGAAGGACCGTCATAAGCTTCGGCTTCCTTTATGGCATTGAGGAACTGCACCTGGCTGGCTCCCATTGCAACTTGCGCTACATATACATATCCATAGCTGATAGCCATCATACCGAGGTCTTTCTTACGAACCCTCTTACCGGAAGAAGCGAATTTAGCAACCGCACCTGCAGGAGTGGCCTTGGATGATTGTCCGCCGGTATTGGAATAAAGTTCTGTGTCAAGTACTAGAACATTTACATTCTCACCTGAAGCCAATACGTGGTCAAGTCCACCATAACCGATATCATAGGCCCAGCCGTCACCACCGAAAATCCACTGCGAACGGGCGGGAATGAAGTTCTGCAACTCGAGAAGCTGCTTACAGATTTGGCATCCGCACTCTTTCATCATCGGCACCAGAGCGTCATGTACCTCACGGGTAACTGCAGCATTACCGCGGTTGGTCAGCCATTTGTCGAAGAGGACTTTCATATCTGAACTGCAGCTATTGCACTCCAGGCCTTCTTTCATGAGGGAGGCAACAGTATCGCGAACCCTCTCGCTACCCAATCTCATACCGAGACCGAACTCAGCATTGTCCTCGAAGAGGGAGTTGGCCCAAGAGGGACCGTGTCCATGGTGATTTGTAGTGTATGGCGATGAAGGGAACGATGCTCCATAGATTGATGAACAACCGGTAGCATTTGCAATCATCATATGGTCACCGAAAAGCTGTGTAATGACTTTGATATAGGGAGTCTCACCACAACCTGCGCAAGCTCCGGAGAACTCGAAGAGAGGCTGGGCAAACTGGGAATTCTTTACATTCTGTGCCTTGGGAGCAACATTGTCTTTATAACCCACATTGTGGTGGAGATAATCGAAGTTAGGCTGCTCTACTTCCTGAGTGCCGTAAGGCTTCATAACTAGAGCTTTTTCCTTAGCAGGACAAACATCTGCGCAATTGCCGCAACCTGTACAGTCTGCGGGAGAAACCTGCATTGTGAATTTGTACTCCTTGAAAGCTGCATTGCCCTGAACTTTCTTTATCTCTGCAGGAGCGGCCTTGGCCTCTTCTTCAGTCATAAGGAAAGGACGGATGGCTGCATGGGGGCAAACATAGGCACATTGGTTACACTGAATACAATTATCAGGTTGCCACTCGGGAACAAAAACGGCTATACCGCGCTTTTCGAAGGCTGCGGTACCGCTGGGGATTGTACCATCTACCATATCTCCGGCAAATGTGCTCACAGGAAGAGAATTTCCATCCTGAGAATTAACGATGTCAGCCACATTGCGGATCCACTCGGGAGCAAGGCGGTTGTAATTGGCGTGTACGAAACGGCCGGTTGCGTTGTTCCACTCTTTAGGTATCTCAACTTCAACATATTCGCTACCGCGGTCAACCGCAGCGTAGTTCATCTTAACGACGTTCTCACCCTTAGTACCGTAGGACTCATCAATTGCCCTCTTCATATGGTCAACTGCCTCCTCGTAGGGAATGATGCCGGTAATCTTAAAGAATGCGGACTGGAGGATAGTGTTGGTTCTTCCACCCAGACCGATTTCAGCGGCAATCTTTGTGGCGTTGATCAGGAAGAGGCGGAGCTTTTTAGCAACTATCTCTTTCTTTACAAAATCAGGAATCCTATTGAAAGTCTCCTCAGTATCCCAAAGGCTATTGAGCAAGAGTATGCCACCCTTTTTGATGCCTTTGAGCACATCATATTTGTAGAGATATGAAGGCACGTGGCAAGCCACGAAATCGGGAGTTGATACCAGATAGGGGGCACGTATGGGACTGTCACCAAATCTCAGGTGAGAACAGGTATATCCGCCTGATTTCTTGGAGTCATAGTCGAAATAACCCTGGCAATATTTAGAGGTGTTGTCACCGATAATCTTAATGGTATTTTTGTTTGCACCGACAGTACCGTCAGAACCCAGACCATAGAATTTACACTCGTAAGTACCTTTTTTGGCAAGGGAGATCTCCTCTTTGAGAGGAAGTGACTTGAAGGTCACATCATCTACGATACCAATGGTAAAACCATTTTTGGGCTCCCTGAGCTTGAGATTGTCGAATACTGCGATAATCTGTGCGGGGCTGGTATCCTTAGAGGAGAGACCGTAACGGCCACCTACCACCAGGGGAGCATTTTCACCGAGATCTGCAACAATGGCTTTTACATCCATGTAAAGGGGCTCACCGAGTGAACCGGGCTCTTTTGTACGATCAAGCACTGCAATCCTCTTAACGCTCTTGGGAAGAACTCTAAGGAAATATTTAGCTGAGAAAGGCCTGTAGAGACGTACTGTAATCAGACCAAGCTTCTCGCCCTTGGTTTCGGCAAGATAATCGATAGTCTCCTTGATGGTTTCGCATACGGAACCCATTGCTATAATCACATTCTCTGCGTCAGGTGCACCATAATAGTCAAACGGGAGATAATGGCGACCGGTCAGTTCGGTAATTTCGCCCATATACCTAGCAACGATGTCGGGAACTGCATCATAGTAAGGATTCGCAGCTTCACGTGCCTGGAAGTACACATCAGGGTTTTGTGCCGTACCTCTGGTAACCGGCTTATTGGGATTCAATGCCCTTTCTCTGAATTTTGCAAGAGATTTATCGCTGACAAGCGGCTTGAGGTCTTCAGCCTCTAGCAACTCTACTTTCTGGATCTCGTGTGAGGTCCTGAAACCATCAAAGAAATGTAAGAACGGGATGCTTGACTTGATGGCCGAAAGATGGGCTACAGCTGCCATATCCATTGCCTCCTGCACACTGGCAGATGCAATGAGTGCAAATCCCGTCTGTCTGGCGCTCATCACGTCGGAATGATCTCCGAAAATAGATAGGGCCTGTGCAGCAAGTGCTCGAGCAGATACATGGAATACTGCCGGAAGAAGTTCGCCTGAGATCTTGTACATATTGGGAATCATCAGGAGAAGGCCCTGGGAAGCTGTGAATGTTGATGTCAGGCTACCTGCCTGAAGGGATCCGTGAACAGCTCCTGCAGCGCCACCTTCAC
>JAGONS010000023.1 GCA_017992915.1 Bacteroidales bacterium
GATGACCGCCCTGTTTACAGCCTTCTGCAGGTCATCTATTGTGCGAATTTCTGATAGTATATCGTGGAGTACCAGGCCTTTGATACGGGGGCTCTCCAAAGGATCCTTTTCAAATTCAAAAAAGTCGCGCGACCGCAGTGATTGCTCAAGTCGATCTCCGATAGGTATTGAGCGGAATGATTTGACAGTTGTTGTCTCGATGCTCTTTTCCAGCACTTTGACCTTTTGGGTTGCTCCTTGTTGTTCCGTGGCTATTTTCTTGGCATCACTATAGCGCCATTGGCCATTATTTGCTCGTGCTTCGTAGCATCCGTTGCCTAAATCTTTAATTTTTATATACCTACCGCTTTCTTCATCCTTAGATTCTTTTTCCTCCCGAGCCTTATCTTCCTCCTGAGACTCTTCTATATATATGCCATTGTCTTTCTTCTGAGACTCTTCCTTGAGAAACTTGATGAGTTTTTGGGCCATTGAATCTTTTGGTTTTTTACTATCATCTGACTCTTCAGTTTCATCAGGAGTATAGATCACCATTTCAAAATAGGCACGTGTCATCGCAACATAAGCGATGTTCAAAGTGTCAATATAGGTCTCTTTTCTTTCCGTTTCAAAATCCTTCTCGAAGCCTGTGTTGTCCTTTGTAGTGTATTTAACAGGAATCAGGCCTATGTTTTTTAGCTCATCAATATCCGGTATGCACCAGAGATAGGGAGGGATAGGGAAGGTTTTTACTGAGGTTTTTTCATTGAAAAATGGGATAATGACCGCTTTGAAGCCGAGTCCTTTTGCTTTGTGTATTGTCATTACGCGCACAGCATTTTGGTCGGAAGAGGAATTGATTTTTACATTTTGACCACTTTCTTCCCACCACTCCATAAAAGCAGGTTTATCAGAGCCATTACGCGACATAAATCTATTAACCTCATCCAGAAATGCTTGTACAAACTCAATCTCATAGTCCGGAATCTCATCATAAATGCTTCTGAGCATCACCTCACAATTTTCATAAAGTGAGAGAACTTTCAGATTATCTCTCTGATCCTCGTTAAATAGGGCAGTAAATATAGCCTCACAACCCTCTTTAAGTGGCATTTCTGCTAATTCCTTAATGGTTAAATCGCCTATATTGCTCTCTTGATTCTCCGTAAAAAGAGTTTTGAGCATCAGCTGGTTAACCTGGTCATCCGGATTATCCCGGTATTTAAGGAGTGACACAATCTTGAGGACGGCCCTGGAATATCCAAGCACCAACACTTCTTCAGTGACGACGTTGATCCCTTTTGAAATCAGTTTATCTACCACCATTTTGCCTTCCTTGTTGGTGCGGACAAGAATTGTGATGTCGCGTAGCTCATATCCATCGTCTGTAAGCCGTCCTATCTCGCCAAGATCCTTTATGTCATCCTCTTTGCCTGCAAGGGCATCCAGAGCCTCTTGCATCCAGGCTTTTTTATCCTCTTTATCGACTTCAAAAACTCTGACTTTAACAGCTCCTGCATCATAGCGGTTGAGGTTGCCTTTGTTTTTTGACTTCTTTGGCATTTTTTGATAGCATTTTTCATAGATGTTTCGTGCTTCCTCGAAGATTTCGGGTTTAATGGAACCATCATTTGTGGTTGCGATGCTGTAAAAGAATTTACTGTTAAAGCCCACTATCGTATCGGCGCTTCGCCAATTTTCCTTTATATCCTCGGGAGTGACCCCCTTAATCTCCGGGAGATTCCTCAAAAGAGAGGAGTCCGAGCCTCTGAATCTGTAGATACTCTGCTTGACGTCTCCTACAATAAGATTGTCATTGCTATTGGCGATGTTGTTGTCGATCAGAGGCTCGAAGTTTTGCCATTGTAGCTTGGATGTATCCTGGAATTCGTCCAACAATATATGGTCAATTCTATTCCCGATTCTTTCATAGATGAAAGGGGTATCGCTCCGGTCAATTATTCTATTGAGAATGTCAGCTGTGCTGCTGAGAAGGACAAGATGATTTTCCTTGAGATATTTGTCCAGTTCTTTGAAAATATCGGTTGTAAGTCCCAGAAGATAGATGTTTTTTCGAATAGTTTTTGCCGTGTTGTATGTGATAAAATGGTTGTCGAAGTGAGTTTTTAAATCATCAACCATTTCCCGGAGGCCAGGAGCATAATTATTCTTGTAGTCATCAACTTGTATTAATCCTGAATTTGTTTTGAGAGACTTGCACCACTCTTCAGTTTTGTAGTATTTGTTTATTATATGAAAATAATCTTTAAATATTCCATCTCTTAATTTTATAAATGCATTCCTTGGCCAGACAATCATCTTTACAACATAATTATTGACCCGATCATACTCAGTAATTATATTCCCAGCCAGCACCTTTGCTTCATTTTCAAATTTTGTTGTGATTTTATTGATTTCCTTCAGGAACTTTTTGATTTCCGTTTTTGGATCTTTACCGGAACCATCATCAACCCTATAAAGATATCCCGCTTCACCTCTTTTTTTGATAAGAAAATCCTCTTTGTAGAACAGGTCCGAAAATTTATAGAGCTCCTTGCGCACATCCCAGGAACGGCCCTCATCAATAACGCTGCGCGAGTAATCTACAAGCCATTTCAACAAGGTTTTATCCTTATCATCCCCGAGGGAGTCCATCATACGGTCGATCGCCTCTATAGTAGCACCTTCTGAGTCAAGTTCCACATCGTATGAGCCATATTCCCCCAGCTCCCTTGCAAAGGTCTTCATTACCAGCTGAAAAAATCTGTCGATAGTACTTACGTTAAAACCGGAATAGTCGTGCAGGATCTCTTTTAAGAGCTTCTCCGAATTATGATCCCCATTTGCAGCTTTAAAAAAGAGTTTCTCAAGTATGCGCTCTTTCATCTCATCTGTAGCCTTGTTGGTAAAGGTTACCGCAAGGATGTTTCTATGGGGATGTGGATTGCCGGCGTCATAGCTCTTTTCAAGCATCTCCAGGTAGGTCTCGGTCAGTTTATGCGTTTTACCTGCACCTGCAGAAGCTATAATAATCTTAGGGTTATCTTTTGTATCGGGCATATTCGATAGGTTTTACAAGATTTTACAAATGTTTTGGTAATTGCAGTAACGGCATGCGCCATATTCTCCGTCATCAAAGGTGACAGCTTTGAAAGGTACCTTTTCATCAAATATCTCCTTAATTTTCTCCTTCACTTTCTCCTCAAATTCATCCATGATCTCCTTTGTAAGCCCCTCCTGAGAGCGTACGCCCTTATTTTCGTGGAAATGTCGTAGCGCAATGACAGCGGGAAGAATATTATCGCTATTTTCTATATTAGGCTGATGCAAGTACATCATTTTATAGAGTAGAAGCTGAAATGAAACAGAGTTTTTAACGCAAGAGCCATTTTTTTCTTCTTTGAAAAGTTTTGGTATCGTATCATTGGGTTTGGCTCCCTTTTCATCGCGCATTTTTCCATCCACACTCCCGGTTTTGTAGTCGATTATCCTGATTGTAACACTCTTTTCATCAACCCTGTCGATGGAGCCTTTGATCTTCACAGTGCCGATATTGTCAACATCCATTAGATAGTTGATTTTCATTTCAGCAGCCTTGAATGTAAAAGGAGCATACTCTTCATCTATTTCGAGGGTTTTGTCCACAAAATCAGCAATCAATTCGAATACTATCCTTTCCTGCCCGGAGAGGTCATCATAACTGACGGTATTATTTGCATAACTATATCCCCGTTTTTCCCTCGCTTTGGCAAACCCTTCAAGTATCAGTCTCTTAATCTTGGCTTTATCCTTTCTTAGAGCTTCTATTTTATTTTTATCCCGGAATTCATCGATATGGCTCTCGTCAGGCAAATAGAGCTTCTCCATCACATAGTGATAAATGGTGCCGAATTGTGCTCCGTCCACCTCTTCCACCACTTCATCCTCTTCGCCGATTCCTTCGACGTGTTTGAGATAGAACAATCGTTGGCATTTGAAATAATCATTGAGAGTGGAGGCTGAAAAACTGCCGGCAAACTGACCATCAGATTTCTGAAGATATTTCTCCCGCAGTTTTGCCATCACAGCCGGACTCTTTTCGATATCCAGGTTGTTCTCCTCCCTGCCTTTCATGTTGTAGGAGAGTGCCAGCTGCGTAATATCCAGCCTCCTTTTTCCATCCTGCGGTATATTGTATCCATATTTAAGTTGGTGAATATAACGGCTCGGTTCTCCGACTTTAGTGCCCTCAGTGCGGGAGTCATATATGAGCCAGATTTTTTCCGCCCGGCAGATACTGCGGTAGAAATGGTATGCGGAGATGGAGTCCTGATACTCATAAGTGGGGAGGCCGAACCCAAGCCGGATATTATATGGTATAAAGGAGTTGCTCACATTTGATGAAGGGAAGATACCCTCATTGCAGGAGAGGATTATCACATTTTTAAAATCGAGCGCTCTGGTCTCCAGAGGTCCCATAATCTGGATGCCTTGCAGAGGTTCACCCTTGTAGGGGACTGAGAGCACTGAAACGATTTGCTTTAAGATCCGGAAATAGGTCTTAATATCATCTATTGGAAGATTCAGGTCCGAGATACGTTTGACCGTCCTCAGATAGTGGTATGCAGCCTCTCTGTCGATGCCGGTTAGATGCTTCTGAATAAGTAAGAGAATATTCTCGAGCCAATTACCAATGTTTTTGGTGTCGGGAGTTGTGCTGAATATTGCCTTGAATAACTCATTTTCAATGAATTGTTGCTCGCCGGTCTCAATCGGTTGCTCGTCGATGTCGGGTTGCTGTTGATTGCCCTCAAATTGTTGCTTGTAGCTCTCAAGTGCATCCGGATTGATATATACGAGGTTTCTGCCTATAATCTCATCCTTAATGCTCTTAAGTCCCTCTTCAGGGAGTACAGCTGTAAGGAAGGGATGGCTGAGAAGGGCCATTACGCTTTTATGGTGAAATGAGACCCCACCACTCTTATTTGGACGAGTTTTTTTGTGCAGCTCCTCCATTTGGGATACAAATGTGGCAGTGTGTGAGTTGATCAATGGATAACCCATAGTGACATTGACCTTATCAACGCATTTCGGAATGGAATTGAGCATTGGATGGAGCAGACTTTCATCGGGTAGAACTATGGCGGTCTCTTCAAGGTCGGGGCGACTTTCATTACTGTCGCTATAAATCTTTTCAAGAATTTCTGTCACATATCTCGTCTGACCAACAGCTGAGGGGACACTCACAATATTAATTTTTCCAGGTCCTATATCATAACGAAGGGGTTCAAGGGGTGTCCCGTAAGGCTTAATGATAGCTTTTTGGGAAAATTCTACGACATTTCCGTAGGGTGTTTTCTCCTCGCCTCTGTACCGACGCATAAACTGCGATGATTTGTTGGCTTCGTCAGTGAGAATATCTCCATAATAATCCCAGATAAAATCTACCTCAATCCCATTCCCGGGCTTGTTAAGGTACCTGAAAAGTCTTTTTTCACATTCATTTAGGGCATTGAGACCCACAAAAAGGATTTGTTTGTATTTGGCACATTCTTTTTCCAAAATGTGCTGTCCAGACTCGCTCTCCAGCGCTTCGGCAACCTCTCTATACATCATTCCCTCATACATCAGATTTTTCTCCTTCAGGGCTTCGCGGAATCGGGTGTAGAGTTTGTACAAATTATCCCAAATGGTGGAAAATTCCCCCTTGATATCTATTTTATCCCTCTCTTCGTTCTCTTTCTGCTCATCATTTTCGGCATCCTCCATACTCTCTTCTTTATCTCCATTATCCTCCTTCTTTTTACTAACTATATCCCTCTTTTTGCTATGAGTCCAACTTGTGTAGAACTCCTTTATAGCTCTTTTTTGCTCTTCACTCAAATATTCATTTTCATCCGCAGTCAGCTTCCTTAGGTCTCCGATATTTGAAAACAGTTTCTCAGCATCGACCAGATATTTGTCGATATCATCAAAATCATTCAGAAACACATCTCCCCAATAAACAAACTCGTCAAATGTATTCTGTACCTTCTCTCCCTGATCTTTAAAAAGCTCCGCGTACTCCTGATACAAAATGTAGAGCGCTTCAATCTTATCAACCAGTTGTCCACCGGAAAGTTCGAGAAACAAGTCATTAATTGTAATCATCTTCGGTGCAAAAAGAGCCTCACCCTCCATGCATTGGGTCAGATACTTCCTGAAAAAGATAGATGAGCGCCTGTTTGGGAATACAAAACAGAGTTTATTGATCTCACTTTCATGTTTTTGATAAAAATGGCGTGCAACGCAATAAAGGAATTTATTTTCCATACTTTTCCTGTTTTACAATATTATATATCATACGGCGAGAAATATTTCGTATAAACTACAAATATACGATTTTAAGGCGATAAAAGTTTTGTATATTTGCGATAACCTATCAAGGGAATAAAATGAGACTTACGTTCGGTTATAGGGATACGGTTTGCGAAATTGTTGAAGGCAGAGGTTCGATTGCCTCAGTCGGCAATCTCGTTGGTAAGGAGCGAAATGTGCTGGTCGTTACCGATAGCGGAGTGCCCGTACAATATGCTAAATCAGTGCTTGCGCAATTTTCAAACGCCTCTCTTCTGACAATTCCTCAAGGGGAAGAGAATAAGAACTTCAATACCCTTGAAACGATTATTGCTGCCCTCAGAGAACAAGAGATTGATCGTTCAGGTGCGCTTATAGCAGTAGGAGGAGGTATGACGGGTGATATCGCCGGTTTTGCAGCTTCCTGTTACAATCGCGGAATCGATTTTTACAACGTGCCTACAACGCTGCTTGCCCAGACGGATGCCTCAATAGGAGGTAAGACTGCTCTCAATTTCGGTCATATCAAGAATATGGTCGGTACCTTCCACCATCCCAGAGGTGTCATCATCGATACGGATACCCTCAAAACCCTCAATGCAAGGCATCTTTACAGCGGACTGGCTGAGGTGATAAAGATGGCAGCCACTTCCGATGCCGCTCTCTTTTCCCTGCTTGAGTCGGATCAGCCCCTAAATGATAATCTGGATGAAATTGTGGCTGCTGCCCTGCGCATAAAGTGTGATGTAGTCCTTAAAGACCCTCTTGAGCAAGGCCTCCGCAAAGTCCTGAATTTTGGACACACCATAGGTCACGCCATAGAAGTTGCATCTGACGGCAAACTCTCTCACGGAGAATGCGTGGCGGCAGGTATGACCTATTTCTGTTCCGATGATATGCGCAAGAGGCTTGAGAAGATACTGAAGAGATATAATTTGCCGGTCAAATCACCATTTGCCGGTGCTGCGCTGCTGCCATATATCTCTCAAGACAAAAAGCGCAAGGATGGGTCGATTACCACTGTTTATGTCGAATCCCCCGGTACTTTCGAGTTTAGAAAGATGACTCCCGAGGAAGTTGCGAGCCTGATTTCCTGAGTAAAAGTTTATGAAGTACAGTGACCTGGAATATGGACTTATAGGAGAAAAACTGGGGCACAGTTGGTCTCGTGAAATACATCATAAACTCTCTTCTCGTCCATACGATTTGTGCGAAGTACCGAAAGACGAACTTGACCTGTTTTTTCGTCAATCGAGTTTCAGAGGCATAAACGTTACAATTCCCTACAAACAGGCTGTAATACCCTATTTGGATAGCATCTCCCCGGTTGCCGAGAGCATAGGTTCAGTCAATACGATAGTGCGAAAGAAAGAGGGCCTTCTGTATGGCTACAATACCGATTTTCCCGGATTCGATTCCCTTGCGAAGCATGCTCGTATAGCCTTTTCCGGCAAAAATATTCTCATTTTAGGTAATGGAGGTACTGCAAAGACCGTCAGTGCGGTTACATTGGCTGCCGGTGCAAAATCGGTTACATTTGCCGTCAGGCAGGTAAGAGGGGAGGACCAGGTACTTATATCGGATCTGGAACGTGATCCGCAGTTGCGCAATAAGCAGCAGATTATTGTCAACGCAACTCCGGTGGGCATGAGTCCCGATGATGAAGAGAGACTGCTTGACCTCTCTCTTTTCCCCAATCTTGAGGGAGTTATGGACTGTATCTACAATCCGTTGCGTACCAATCTCGTACTTGAGGCACGCCAACTCGGACTTAAGGCGGAAGGTGGACTTTATATGCTTCTGGTGCAGGCCTGCTTTGCGCAGGAACTCTTTCAGGATAGGGTTAATGAAACTCTCTGTGATATTGAGAAAACAGAATCACTTTATAATGAACTTCTGAGGGACAAGGAGAATATAGTGCTCACCGGAATGCCCTCCAGCGGTAAGAGTGCAATTGGAGCGATAATTGCCAATAGACTTGGCAGGGAACACTTTGACACCGATAAAATGATAGAGGAGCAGACCGGGACCGATATTACGACTATTTTCCTGAAAAAAGGAGAAAAGGGCTTCCGCGAATTTGAAAAGATTGTGATACAAGAGGTGTCGATGCGTCAAGGGGTTGTCATATCTACCGGCGGAGGTTGCGTACTTGAGCCGCTCAATATTCATCGCTTAAAGCGTAACGGACGAATCTATCTCTTGGATAGGGATCTCGATCTGCTTATATCTTCCAAGGATCGCCCTCTTGCATCGGATAGGGAGCAACTCCTTGAACTCTATGCCGGCCGTAAAAATCTCTATCTCGATACGGCCGATGCGGTTATAGACAACAATGATAATATAGAAGATGCGGTCGAGAGGCTACTCGAAGCGCATTTTCAGCTTTAGAATATCACGAAGGTTTTTTCAAAATTCCAGTTTTCTATTCTGATGAAGGCTTTGCGTGTGGCAATGTTCAATCCTATATATACATCGGCAAGGCTTTCAGCTGCGAAATCATAACCCAACTCCTCCATATAGCGTCCGAGAGGAAGGTTAAAAATCCCCTGACAAGCAGTTGTGCTATCATTTGTCCCATTGAGAGTAAGTTCCATTATTATGGAGGCATCGCCCTGTCTCGGTATGCGTACTGAATATTCTCCGATAGGGGAGGCTTCGGGTACGATGCACTCAAACTTTCCCGGTAGCGGCTCCAGAGTGTGACGGTCAATGCCCTGAAAGTTGCCTTTCAGTCTCATCTGCACCTTCTCAAGTCCGTTCTGTCGACCTATCGTCGTATTCTCGACTCCGCTATCTTTAATATGTACGGTAGTGAATTGTTTGTGTGCATCCATGAGAACATAAGCTTTTTCACCTATGGCTTCTATTGTGGTGTTGAATGCATAAAGGGAATCGGCCTGATTGCCCTCGGCAATAGTCAGAGCCTTTTCCCCTTTTTTCGAAAGAACGCCGGATATCCTGATACTTCCTTTGGAAACGCTCTCCTGACGGATGGTGTCCATCATATTTACCGGAATGGTTTCGCCGAAACGAAAATCTCCTCCGGAGAGTGCTACGTCATATTCCCCATCCGCCATCCGGTGGATGAAATCGTATTTTAGCACTCTGGAGTAATCCATGGTCAGACGACAGGGACACGGGGTCCTGTCTTCGAGAATGGTGCAGCTGCAAAGGAGGAGTGCCAGGAATCCGGTTAAGTTCTTTCTCATTTGAACAACACAAATTAATTCATAAATACAATACTGTTTTTGATCTGAAATGGTCAGATTTCTTCGGTGACTTCTCCGCCCTCCTCCCATGGAGCGACTGTAATGGTAGCGTCGATGGCATCAGTAGTGGGTTTGGTTTCGGGATCATTCGACCCCAGGTTTCTGATAGTAAGGGAGATGTCATAAGCGGAGTTGCGCACGAACGAAGGGAGTGTGACGGGGTAGTAGTAGGTGTTACCCAGGATTTCGGCTACAACTACCAGACGTGTCTTCCTTGCAGACCAGGTTGTAATGTCGCTGGAGTCTCCGGCAGTCCCATTAGCGTAGCCATAGAAACGAAAATTAGGAGTATCGCTGCTTCCCACGGAGATGTTCCTTTCAGTTGAATTGCCGAGGAGTGCTTCCGGAGCTTCGGATTTTGTGGTGCCATCAATTATCGCCCCCGAATTGCGCCCCATCTTGTTGCTCCAGGCGCTGATGGCAGCATTTCCGGCAACATTTTGGTTGGAAACGACATTGTCGAGCATGACATATTTGATCTTAATGTTGCCGTATCCTGCAGAAAGATTGTTGGTCACTTTAACAAGTCTCGCACGTGCCACAAAACGCGAAATAGTGATTTCAACGGATCCCGTACCCGATGATTTTACTTCAACCTGCTTATTTCCGGACATTACGAACCCGCTTGCAGATGCATTCTGTGCCAGTGTCAGTGCCTTTGTCTTGAGGGAAGTTTTAGTGACGGTAGCAGAGAGTGTTTCGCCCAGATTGGCTACAGCCCATATTTCGTATGTGCCTGTCTGTACCTTGTCGATGGTTTTGCTAAGGGATGTGCCGTTGTCAAAATAATACTTGCAGATCTCACCGTCGAAAATGAAAATCTGGAGATTGTTGATTGTTGCTTCATTGCCGACTACATCGGTAACGGCTTTTGTCTCTATTCCCCCTTTAACATGGATTGTGAGTTTGCCTTCGCCCGTGCTGTTATCGGGCTCAACAGGGTTGCAGCCTGTAAAAAGCGCTACAACGGTCAGAATGGATAGAATTTTTCTCATTGTTTTAAGTGTTTGTAAATGTTTGTAAAAGTTTGTAAGTTGTGAATAGTCGGTTGCTCGTTTTGAAAACGGGTTTCGGCTACATTTCGTCATCTATTTCTCCGCCTTCATTCCACTCGCTGATTTTTACTATTGTTTCAATGGTACCGGGTTCAGTAATTGGCTCTTCGGGATGGGAAACACCTTCGCGTGTTATAGTGATATCGTAAAAGTAGTAGGTATTGGCAAAAATGTTTTCCATTGTGACAGGGTAATACCATAATGTTTCTCCCAATGACGCCTCAATCACAAGTCTGGTCTTTCTTGCACTCCAGAGTTTGCGATCAAAACAATCCGTACTTGAATTGGGATAGGGGTAAAGAGTCTCGCCGACAACCAGCGAATCCCCGTCCGCCATTGGCCGGTCAATCAAACTGCTGCAGATGAGATTGTCGCACGAACTCTGTTGATATTCCATTTTGTTGTACCATAGGCCCTCATCGCCCTGCATTGCGGTGAATGCGTAATTGTTCTTACCTGCGACATTGGTCAAATATATTCGATGGACTTTAAATGGCATTCCGGCAAGATGAGAATTGCCGAATTCCGTTCTGATTATACACTCTACTTTGGCCACCATTCTCTGCACAGTAATTTCCAGTTCCAAATCGGAGTCAATCTCAACGGTGGTACTGCCGGTCATCTGAAATGATCCTCTGCCGTTGTTCCAGAGGTGGCTTTCGCACATAAGCAATTCTTCTGCGGATGAAGGGGTCGCCGGCAGTTCGGGAGCATTGACGAAACAGCAAAATGTGCAGCGTCCTCCGGGAATTATTACTTCATAATCGCTGCCGGTACCGGTTATCCTTTGGACGAAAGTCTCATTGCTGTCGAATATGTAGAGTTGTACGCTGTTGATCCGTATCTCCTCTTCAGCTGTAACTCCGATAGCGCGTGTAGCCAAGGGTGGTGCGTGGTACGAGTTCTTTAGATAAATAGTAACTCTATGCATTTTACCATCAGCATAGTGTAAAGGATCGTGGCACGCCCATAATAATGGGAGTACCGTGGCCAATGTCATCATATATTTGAATATTCGTTTCATTCAAAGTATCGGTTAAGGTCATACATCCTTACTAGTGTATATATTTCAGGGTCGAGATTCCCTCTGTGTATGTAGTGGCTATCTTCTCTGCAGGCCTTGAGATAGTGCTCTGCGGCACTCTTGCTTTTCCCGTTGCGTGCCTCCAGCAAGGCCATCAGATAGTTTACCCGCGGGGTAGGAGGGAGTTCCGAGAGAAGATCCAGCGCTGACGCGTTGTAGTCGGCGGCACAATAGGCTACTGCGGTATTATAGTCCCTGTAGGGTGCAAGCAGGGTGACCGCAAGTTTATAATCTCTGTTGCGCAGTGCCTGCACTCCTGCCATATAAGTGCTGTCGATAATAGTGGTATGGATGGTATCCTGAATCATATCCTTACGATGTAGGTGGAACTCAAATCTCACCGTACGCAACCTGGGATAGACTTCGTAAGTGAGGTAAGGGTAGAGGTTTTCCATTGAGAGCAGTCTCTCGCGCTTGTCGGGGTTTTGTTCTGCCGAGAGCAGGAAATATCTCTCCTTCTGCAGCGGAGTCAGCACCGTATCTGTCATAACCAGCCGGTCGAGAGCACTCCAGTCTTCTGCTACGCTTCGTGAAATGAATTCGACCTTAGCTTCAGGAGCCCCTTTGTCGGGCTCCGCCGGGACTTTCTCCAAATCGATGGAAAAACCCCTTTCACTCTCTGAAGAATCCCGCCAGTTTCTGATAAACCGCTCAAAATATCGGCTCACCGATGCACTTCTGCGTTTGCTCAACCTTGAATTGTATTCCCAGGTTCCTTCAGGGGAAGAACCGGCGGTGACAACTATTGAATCCAGGTCAAAATCCCTGTTCTCGAGCAACAAACGCAGAGTCCGCCGGATACGGGCTATTTCCTGAGCATTTTCCGAAAGGTGTTCCAACACCTCATCGCAATCTTTTTCAAATTCTATATAACAGATATCATCAGCTCTGACTTCTCTCGATATTACTTGTGTCAGATATCTCTCACGCTCCTCGGCAAATGCACTAAGAGAGGAGATATAAAAAGTGAGAGGGGCGCCGGGTTCAATTGTGTATATTCGGTTTTCTTGCTCATATATTTCCCCTTCGAGCACAATCTCCACTTTTCTAAGACGGGGTCGCGTTTGTACTCTCTGTACATAATTGTAGATAAAATCGCCGGTTGCATTACGCATTACAGTGTCCAGTCTGAGATGTTCCGTAATTATGGGAGCCTTGACATAACGGTCGTACATCCTGCCGATATTGGCTTTTTTCCATTCGTTGTGACGAACTCTCAGACCATATGTATAGTGTTCCAGGGCATCCTGAGCCGTTATTCCATAGTGGGAAAGAAAAAGTTCATCCGAAACATATGTCGAATCGGTTCGGTACTTGTAAAGTTCGGGGATATTTCTTTGGATGAATACCTCCAGTTGGTGCATATCTATGAATTTGGTGCTGTCCGTAACAATGGAGTTGAGAAACCTGCGGTATTGCTGATACCCGCGCAATTGAGTTTTGCGGTAGCTCTCGCCTGTGATGAGAATGCGCTCGAGATCTACGGTATCTTCAAGTATATGCATTACCGGCACCATTCTCAACTGCCATTTGCTGTCCTGAAGCTCTTTCGGAACAAGCACCTGAAACTCTATCTCCACTTTTCCGTGCCGTTCGGCAACATTGCGAAATCGGGCCGTCACAACGGCTGCCTGCAACTCTTCAGTGGCCACCATTTCACCTGTTCCTTCATCCCTAACGGCCCTCATAAGGTGATATGTGTTGCCCTTATCATCTTCAACCACCGAGGTGTCGCGCATGACCTGCGGTATTGATATTTCCCGTAGGGCACTTCTCTTTTCCTGAGGCAGGGAGATGGATGCGGAATAGTTGCCAAGTGACTCTATCCTTCCGGAAAGGCTTCCGCAGGAGGAGAGCACCAATGCAGCCGTAGTGGCAAATATTGTGATTCTGTTTCTCATTGTTTCTTCAAAAAATGTAAACAAGTGAAACTATCAGTTCGCCCGGTATGACAAACCATCCGTGAGCATTATCTTCCGAAAGGATGGTCCCGCAGTGCGGACAATCGTAACGTGTGTACCATCTGTGGCCACCCCATATGCCTGCTCCAAACTCGATGTTGAACCTGCTATGGATCATATATGAGTATCCGAAAGCCGCCTCTGCACCTACTGCAACTCCTTCTTCGGTAATTTGCCGTCCGAAAACTCCTCCGCAATTGTATTCGCGTACTTGCGTTCGCATTCCGAACCACCAGGAGGAGAATATATTCCAGGGCCAGTACCTCACTCCGAGTGAAGCCTCGCGTTTGCGATTCTGAATGTAACCTTTCTCCTGTGAACCATACTGCCAGGGATTGTATCGTACTCCGGCGTTTACCGAGATATGGCGCGAGGCGGCAACGGAGATCTCACCGCTCAAAGTGCCGAAATTGGCCATGTCCGCCAGATTGGCGGAAACAGCAACGCGCTGCGCGCTTACATTCAAGACGGCAAAGAAAATAATAACTATTATCGAAATCAATCTAACCATACCCATCGCACATTAGTTATTTTACTGCAAAAGTATATAATATTTATAAAACAACAAAAATAAATCACAATAAATATAGTTTAAATTGACAAAATAAAAATAATGCTATATTTGCAGTGATAATATTTAACACATAAATACTATGATACCTATAATAAATAGAAGTTATCTCGCAATTATGGTTCTTATTGCGGTAACAGCACCGAGCTGCACTGAAAAGGTAGATTTTGAACCTGAAAATGTGGAGTTGAGATTTGATTGGTCCTCTTTTGCCTCAGAAATATATTACGAAGCTCATGACCATGAACTGTTTTATGGAACCCTGGAGGTCAATGCTCCTTTTAAAACAACTCTCGAAAGTACATTCTTCAGCAGAAGTATATCCGAGAGCTTTCGGAGTGATGGGGGCTACCGTACTGTTTACGATTTTGTCCCGGAATGGATACCGACTGTCAGAGTGGAATCACGGCTGCGCTCTTACTCAAGAGAGCGGGTCTTTTATATTACCTCCCTATATCCGGTGATGATTGGAACAATCGGTTGCTTCCGTTATCCGGTATTGGTCAGGCAGCGGGGCACTCATGGCACTTATTATCTGGATGAGGGACAGATAGCGGCTTGCATAGAAGATCCGGGCAGATGGAGAGATACTACATTGATACCGGTAGGGGAGGATCAACGTTTTGTCCGGGGTCGGGTAGATTCGTTTGGAAACCTAAAGGTAGGACTGACCTCATCAGGAGGTTCGCCGCTGTCCGGAATTGCATACACCTCGCCGCAGCCGCTTCAGACGAAGGAGGTTATTGTTTCAATAGGCTCCGTCCGTATAATTCTAAGTGCGCAATATGATGCATTTTATGAACTATTCAGCAGATATGATCCCTCTCTGGAGTTGAATGTCGGAGATTCGGTGGAGATAAACATTCCAATGTCGTGTGTAGGAAGCGCACCGGGAGTGTTTCTTGTATATCCGCAGAGTATAAGGAGACTACAAGAGCGATAAATTGTTATTTTTGCAATATGAATACTATTGCAATCATCATGGCGGTGGGGGCGGCGCTGCTTACCGGTATTATAGTCTGGTTGGTGACCAGAAGACGTTTTTCTGCGAAAATAAATGAAAAGGAGTTGACCATAGTTGTCCTGAAAAAGGATCTCGAGCATACAAATGGACGTATTGCCGATATGGAACAGACACACGCCAAGTTCCTGGAGCAGCTCGATAAAAGCCATAAGGAGAGTCTGTTTCATCAACTGGAGACATTAAAGGCGCAGATGGTCGCACAAAATGAAGAGATACTGAAAGGACGGGAGGCTGAATTTGACAGGCATGCCAAAGCCTCATTTGACTCCATTACCGAACAGCTCAATAAAGAACTCAAGCGCATGACGGACTCCTTTGATGCAGAGAAGCGCAACCGTACAGAGACCTCAAGTACGCTCAGGACACAGCTGGAGGAGGCAGTTAAAAATATCAAAGACCAATCCTTCAATATCGGCGACAAGGCTGACCGGCTTGCTACAGCCATCCGTGGCAACAACAAAATCCAGGGTTGCTGGGGAGAGACTCAGCTTGCCAATCTTTTAAATGCCGAAGGACTGATTGAGGGACGGGATTACCATAGGGAACAGACGTTGCGCGACGAGTTGGGATTGGTGCAACTCCATGACGAAACAGGTCGCAAGATGCGTCCCGACTTTATTCTGCACTATCCCGATAAAACCGATGTGGTAGTGGACTGCAAGGTCTCTCTCGTCGCGCTCTCCGACTATATGGAAGCTACTGACGAAAAGGCGAGGGAAGAGGCTTCCGAGCGCAATCTAAAGGCGATCCTCAATCATGTAAAGGAGCTCTCTTCAAAAGATTATTCCTCCTATATTCCGAAGGATCGCAAAACTCTCGATTATGTACTGATGTATGTGCCGAATGTCAATGCAATGATTTTGGCCCGTCAGAAATCTCCCCAGATAATAAACGAGGCCTTTGCTAAAAATGTCCTGATAACTACGGAGGAGACTTTTATGCCCTTTCTAAGGCTTGTAAGGTCAGCATGGATCAATGTCGAACAGGCACGAAACCACGCCAATATCGTCGATGCGGCACGCAGAATGTTGGAGCGCGTGGCCGATTTCGTAAAACACCACGAAGAACTGGGTAAGGCCCTAAAGAACGCTCAGGAAAAGTACGAATCCACAGACAAAAAGATAAGAGAGGGTGGACAGAGCATTGTCAAGGCTGCAAATGATGTTATCCGTTACGGAGTGACACCCGGTAAAAATAAAGCCCTGCCCTCTGATGACTGATATATTTGAGGTGTTCCTAAAAAACCGATATTTTCTCGTAATGGTTGTGAGGGAGATATTTATGGATACAATGGTTGATTAGGATAGAGATACTTGTAAAAATCCATAATCATTCTGACAATCATCTTTTCGTGTGCTATATCCTCATGAATATATTCTACATCGGCATTTATCTCCTTTAGATAAGCGTATAGCTTATCCCCACAAA